>JAXJVN010000001.1:0-18487 GCA_036308545.1 Eubacterium sp.
CCTGAGTTCTTCGCCGTCGGCATAGACCGAACAACGTTTCCTGAGGTTCATGTCAAGGACGGCGTCCGTTGAAACTGTTAACCGGGGAGAACACTCATGTGTTCACCCCACACCAAAAATGATTGACCCAAAAATTTCTTTATTCCAAAATAGTTCCTGCCGGAACCTGCCGTCCCCGCAAAAACTCCTCCGCACTCATTTTTTTCTTGCCTTCGAGCTGCAGTTCTTCAATCAGGAGAGTTCCTCTTCCGCATGCAACAGGAATGGCCTTTCCTTTTAAAGAACCGGATTCTCCACATCGGAAACTCAGAACTTCTCCCGGGACCGGTCCTGCAGCAGTTTCTTTCACCTGTCCTGATTCAAAGGCACAAAGGTCTGCTGCTGCGGACGCCTTCCAGATTTTCAGCATTTTACCGCCAAAACGGGTGTAGGCGCTAGGCCATGGATTCAGGCCGCGTACATAGCGTTCAATAACGTCTGCCTCTTTTTGCCAGTCGATTCTGCCATCCGCCTTGGTAATCATCCGCGCGTATTCTGTAGGACTTGTCTCCGGCTGCTGCTCAGGAACGAGTGCGCCTTCTTCCGCCAGTTCCAGAGTTTCACAGAGAAGTTCTCCGCCCAGCCTGCTCAGCTTATCGAAAAGCGACCCGCCGGTCTCATCCGGTGCAATCTCAATCGATTCCTGCATCAGCATATCTCCGGTATCCAGGCCTTCCCCCATTTTCATAATGGTAACGCCGGTCTCTTTCTCACCGTCCAGGATTGCCCACTGGATCGGAGCAGCCCCTCTGTATTTGGGAAGCAGCGATGCATGGACGTTCAGGCAGCCATATCTCGGCATTTTCAGAATTTCCCCGGGGATGATCTGCCCGAAAGCCGCAACGACGATAACGTCCGGCTTCAGATCCGCCAAGGTCTTTATAAACGCGGGATCCCGTACTTTTTGCGGCTGATAGACCGTAAGGCCGTGGGTAAGCGCCGCCGCTTTGACTTCCGTCGGCTGCAGTTCCTTTTTTCTTCCTTTTGCCTTATCCGGCTGTGAAACAACCCCTGCAACCTCATGTCCGGCTTCCAGAATCGCTTCCAGCGTTCCGACCGCAAAGTCGGGCGTTCCCATAAATACAACTCTCATAAATTCGTATTATTCCTCGTCTTCCTCATCTGTCTCTACCGGCGCATTGACATCGCGAAGCGGTCCCTCCGCCTTTGAATCATAAAGAATACCGTCCAGATGATCGAACTCATGGCAGCAGGCGCGTGCCAGCAGGCCGTCTGCCTCCAGGGTAAAAGGTTTCATATCGCGGTCCAGCGCTTCTACCTTTACATGCTCGGGTCTGGTTACCGTTCCGACCTTGCCCGGTATGCTGAGGCATCCCTCGTCACCGGTCTGCTCTCCATCCTTTTCAACAATTACAGGATTGATGAACGTATAGGGATGCTCGCCGTCTACATTAATAACGACGACCCGTCTCAAAATCCCTACCTGGGGTGCCGCCAGTCCTACTCCGTACGCGTCATACATGGTATCGAACATATCGTCAATTAGAGTCTGAATCCTCGGGGTCATCTTGGCGACCTCTCTGGATACCTTTCCAAGTACCGGGTCACCCTCCGTTCTAATTACTCTTAAAGCCATTTTCATCCTCCTTAGTCATTCTATTTTGCGCTTGCTGTTTTAAATGCTCTTTTTATCCTATTTCAATCTGTCAGAAGGAAGCAGAATGTAATTATGCATCATTCCAGTCATACTGGAAATAAACCTGATCAAATCCTTTGTTGATCTCGATATATTTTTCCAGGTATTCCCTGAGGGCAATCAGTTTTTCACCTTCCCTGCCCTTTATATACATCACTTCCTGGTAACTGTCCTTGATTTTCGTAATAGCGGCAGTCACCGGTCCGAGCACGCGGACGTTCTCTCCTCCGTAACGGATCAGGAAGTTTCTGACCGCCTGCATTGCTGCCTCCAGCCTTTTCTGATTCGTGCAGGACGCATGAACCGTAATCATGCCTGACGCCGGCGGGTAGCCCATAAGTTCCCTGCCCTCGATTTCTTCCCGGTAAAAGCTTTTATAATCATGATGTGCGGCTGCCTGGATGCTGTAATTCTCAGGGTTGTAAGTCTGAATGACTGCCTTTCCCGGTCTCTTTCCTCTTCCTGCCCTTCCTTCTGCCTGAACCAGCAGCTGATAGGTCCTCTCTGCTGCCTTGAAACTGCCGCTGAAAAGCGACAGGTCTGCCGCCAGGGCGCCGACCAGGGTAACATCAGGGAAATCATGGCCTTTGACAATCATCTGAGTCCCAACCAGAATGTCTGCCTGATGCGATGCAAAACGGTTCAGGATATCCGAAAACTCTCCTTTTCTGCCTGTTGTATCCTTGTCCATTCTGAGGACCCGCGCTTTTGGAAAACGTTCCCGCAGCATATTTTCCACCTGCTCCGTCCCTGTTTGGAAGCCCTTTATGTACGGCGATCCGCAGCTCGGGCAGCGGTCCACCATATCTTTTTCATAGCCGCAGTAATGGCAGATCAGTTTCCCGTTCCGATGCAGCGTCAGAGTAATGTCGCAGTGCGGACACTTGATTGCCTTCCCGCAGGACCTGCAGGATACGAATCCGGAAAAACCCCGCCGGTTCAGGAAAAGCATGGTCTGTTCTTTTTTTTCAAGACGGTCTTCTATATCATGCGCCAGTTCACGGCTGAATATAGAGCGGTTTCCCGCCTCCAGTTCCTTTCTCATATCCACAAGTGAAACTTCGGGAAGACTGGCACCATTATATCGTTTTTCCAGAGAAAAAAATGCATAATCTCCTCTGCCCGCCGCATAGAAAGAGTCAACAGAAGGTGTGGCGGATCCCATCACAAGATGGGCGCCTTCCAGTTCTGCCCTTTTTACTGCAGTTTCCCTTGCATCGTAGCGTGGTGTCTGCTCGCTCTTATAAGAAGACTCCTGTTCTTCATCAATGATGATCAGTCCCAGCTTGGGAAATGGAGCAAACAGAGCGGATCTCGGGCCAATCACGATAGATGCTTCTCCGGACCTCATCCGTTCGAAGGAGTCAAACCGCTCACCGGCGCTCATTCTCGAATGAATCAGAGTCAGCCTATCTCCAAAACGCTTCCACATCCTGTGCACACTCTGCCAGGAAAGGGAAATCTCCGGAATCATGTAAATAACCTGTCTTCCCTGGTCCAGCGTTTTCTGCATCAGTTCCATATAAACATGGGTTTTGCCGCTGCCGGTCACTCCCATGATCAGGGATGGGCGGTCATTTTGTTCCCATTCGTTCAGAATTTCGTCTACGCAGATCTTCTGTTCAGGAGTCAGTTCTGCTTCTTCCTCTCCCTCAGACAGGATTCCCTGTCTTTTAAGAGAGGCAAATTCCGTCGGAAGACGGAAGGTTCGGCTGGTCTCAATCCGAATGATACCTGCATCCTGCAGGTAGCGCAGCGTATCCGGCGTCGTTTTATAATCCTTATGAGCGGTCGGTTTGGGAATCTCATTTTTTTCCAGAAGGGCAGAAAGCAGTCTGGCACGGTTCTTCTGGTTTTTTCTGGTGAAAAGGTCCAGCCATTTCTCCGCTTCCGGCTTAGTCACAGCAAGAATAAGATTCTCTTCTCTTTTCTCTGCCTGCTTGTCCCTGACCGGAAGCATAGTATTCAGTGCCTGGGCCATAGTCGACCCATAGCGTTTCTTCATCCAGGCTGCCAGACTGATCATGCGGGACTGGAGATCGAATTTATTCTCATCAACAGAGAGAATATCCCGGATTCTCTCCGGATCGATCTTGGGATCTTCCGACAGACCGATGACATAGCCGGTTCTCTCTTTTGATCCCCTGCCAAAAGGAATACGAACAATAGAACCCGGCACTGCCTTGCCAGCCAGACTTTCCGGCACACGATACTGGAAAGTGCGGTCCAGTTTCTCATGGATGATATCGACAATAATATCAGCGTACAAAACTGTTCCTCCCTTCCAATCCGTCCTGCACATTAAAGTTTTCCCCCCTATAGGGCGCAACGTCATCTTACCATATCCGAACAATAAATCCAAACACCCGCAAAAGGGACAGGCATCATAAAGTGACAGTCATTTTATGAGGCATGTCCCTTTTGACTGTTTTTTCTAACGCAAAAGCACCGGTGCCTTTTTAAGGGCTCCGGTGCTTTGTAAAATGAGGGGGAGATAGTGAGTGGTTCATCAACTATCTGACCCTTATTATAAGAATGAAATGCGTTGAAAATATGTACTCATTCTAAAAGAAAGCTAAAGATTCTAAAGAAAATAAAAACTTAAGTTCAAAAGCTGAACTTGCCGTGGAACCACTTGCCAAGTTCGTCGATTCTGACTCTTACCTGCTCCATGGAATCACGCTCACGGATGGTAACGGACTGATCATTCTCAGAATCAAAGTCATAGGTGATGCAGTAAGGCGTTCCAATCTGGTCCTGTCTTCTATATCTCTTTCCGATGTTGCCGCGGTCGTCATAATCGCAGTTCCAGGTTGCGGAAAGCTTCTCATAAATTTTCTGAGCCGGCTCAGCAAGCTTCTTGGAAAGCGGAAGGACTGCAATCTTTACGGGTGCCAGCGCCGGATGGAAGTGCATTACAACACGCACGTCGTTTTTCTCTGCATCCAATACTTCCTCATCGTATGCTCCGCAGAGGAAGGCCAGAACGACACGGTCTGCTCCCAGAGAGGGCTCGATAACGTACGGAATATATTTTTTCTTCTTCTCATCGTCGAAGTAGGTCAGATCCTGACCGGATACTTCCTGGTGACGACCAAGGTCATAATCTGTTCTGTCTGCGATGCCCCACAGCTCGCCCCAGCCGAACGGGAAGAGATATTCAATGTCTGTCGTAGCCTTGCTGTAGAAGCTCAGTTCTTCCGGAGAATGGTCGCGAAGACGCATTTCGTCTTCCTTCATGCCCAGAGAAAGCAGCCAGTTTCTGCAGAAACTTCTCCAGTAATCGAACCACTCCAGGTCTGTATCCGGCTCACAGAAGAATTCCAGTTCCATCTGCTCAAACTCGCGGGTACGGAATGTGAAATTTCCGGGTGTGATCTCGTTGCGGAAGGATTTTCCAATCTGACCGATTCCGAAGGGAATTTTCTTCCTGGACGTACGCTGTACGTTTTTGAAATTTACAAAGATACCCTGTGCAGTTTCCGGACGGAGATATACGGTGCTCTTCGCATCCTCGGTAACGCCCTGGAATGTCTTAAACATCAGGTTGAACTGACGGATTTCGGTAAAGTCATGCTTGCCGCAGGACGGGCAGGGAATATTGTGCTCTTTAATGAAGTCCTGCATCTCCTCGTTGGACCAGCCGTCACAGCTGTCATTTTCCAATTTAAAGTCGTTTTCATGGCACCAGTCTTCAATCAGCTTGTCTGCGCGGAAACGCTCATGGCAGTCCTTGCAGTCCATCAGAGGGTCAGAAAAGCTTCCAAGATGTCCGGAAGCGACCCAGGTCTGCGGATTCATCAGGATTGCACAGTCAACACCTACGTTGTAGGGATTAGCCTGTACGAATTTCTGCCACCAGGCCTTCTTTACATTGTTCTTCAGCTCAACGCCAAGAGGACCATAATCCCAGGTGTTGGCAAGTCCGCCATAGATTTCGGAACCCGGATAAATAAACCCGGTGGATTTTGCCAGCGCAATGATCTTATCCATTGTCTTTTCCATTGTCTTGTCTCTCCTTTAAGAAAAATCTTGTCATGTATACAATAAGCTGCAAAAAGCATTTCGATAACCGGAACTATTCTGCAGCAGTCTTTTTGCCGGTTATTTATAGATGATATAAGCGTCTTCGACAGTATCTGTGGAAAAACGGTCTGCCCCGGTCTGCGCCGGAGTATTCTGCTTATCGGTTCCAACCGTAGCTGTCAGCCTTCCTGTAATAGTAACGCTGTCCGAAGAGTAGAGGATTTTATCGTAAAGCCTCACATACATAGGTTCTGATACAATCAGGACCTGCCACTCCGAACTTCTGGAAGAGAGTTCGCCGGTATCTGCTGCATTGCCGAAAGAATCTTTTAACGGGCGGTCAAAACTGTAGCCTGCCTTCTCCGCATCTTTTATCGTTCCAAGGAAGCAGGTCGTCTTGTTGAAGCCGGCGAAGTCCTCCGCTGATTTATATTTCAGGACAATTTTTACTGCATGATCGCGGATATCACAGGTCTCCAGCGTCACTCCGCCGTCTTCCGATCCCTGATAAGCCATAATCTGCTGCTTGACGTAGTAATTTAAATCATCTTCTGTGAAGGTATCATCTGCAGCCATGTCTTCGACAATTGTCTCGGTCAGTACGCCTTCTTCATCAGCCGCAAGCGTCCGGTTCTCATTGCTGTTGGGCAGGGAACAGCCCGAAAATGCCAGTGAAGCCGCAATAACGCAGATCAGCAGAAAGGCTATGAACTTTTGTTTTCTGCCGGATGCAGCTGTCATATCTGTCCTCACGGAAAAACGATTTTCCCAGTCTTACTTTCTGTAAATGATATCCTCTCTTGCCGGTCCGTTGGAAACCATGGTGATCGGGTATCCGATTTCTTTCTCGATGAACTCAACATACTTTCTGCAGTTCTCGGGAAGCTCTTCATATTTGCGGATTCCCTTGATATCGCATTTCCAGCCCGGAAGCTTCTCATACACAGGCTTTGCTTTTGCCAGAAGTCCTGTGGTCGGGAATTCTTTTGTGATCTTACCATCGATTTCATAAGCTACGCATACCGGAATCTCGTCCAGATATCCCAGCGCATCCAGCACAGTGAACGCTACTCCGGTAGCTCCCTGAAGTCGGCAGCCATAGCGGGATGCAACGCAGTCATACCAGCCCATTCTTCTGGGACGTCCGGTCTTGGCTCCGAATTCTCCTCCATCGGCTCCCTTCATTCTCATGGTATCCGCTTCCTCGCCGAAAATTTCCGATACGAATTCCCCTGCTCCAACTGCACTGGAGTAAGCCTTTGATACTGCTATGATCTCTTTGATCTCGTAAGGCGGAATTCCGGCGCCTACAGCACCATATCCTGCCAGTGTAGAGGACGACGTAACCATGGGATAGATGCCGTGATCCGGGTCCTTCATGGTTCCCAGCTGTCCTTCCAGAAGAACCTCTTTGCCCTCGCGGATGGCCTGTTCCAGGAAAGAAGCGGTATCCGCTACATATGGCTTGATGAATTCTCTCCACTCCATCATCTGATGAAAGAGCTGATCCGCATCGATCAGCGGTTTGTGATAGAGATGCTCAAGCAAGGTGTTTTTGGTCACAAGGACGCGGTCAATCTTCTCTTTCAGAGCATCCTCGTCAAAGAGTTCATTTACCTGAAAGCCAATCTTGGCATATTTATCCGAGAAAAAAGGTGCAATTCCGGATTTGGTTGAGCCAAAGGACTTGCCGCCCAGACGTTCCTCCTCATACTGATCAAAAAGGATATGATAAGGCATAACCATCTGCGCTCTGTCAGATACCAGAAGCCTGGGAGCCGGTACCCCCTTGGATTCAACCTGATCCAGTTCTTCCTTCAATGCAGGAATGTTCAGCGCTACGCCATTAGCCAGCACACTGGTGACCTGTTCATTAAAAATACCGGACGGAAGCAGATGAAGGGCAAATTTTCCATATTTATTTTTAATCGTATGGCCTGCATTGGCGCCGCCCTGGAAACGGACAACAACGTCTGCAGTCTGCGCCAGCACGTCTGTGATCTTTCCTTTGCCTTCATCACCCCAGTTGGCTCCGACGATTGCTTTTACCATTTTTGTTCCTCCATATAAATATAATAAAAATCTGATACTGCGATGGTCCGTGATGCACTAACACATGCATGCACTTGCAGGGGATTCCTTCACTCATGATAAATCCTCGCAGCGCTCCGCTTACGCTCCCGCGCCGCTGCAAACATTCGCATTCCCGAACTGCTTACGCAGTTCTTCAGGCTCATGTTTGTTATCCCTGCAAATCCATGAGAACTTCCGCAAGGCCTTCAGCTTTGCGAAGTTCTCATGCACTTGCAGGGGGATTTATCATTACACGTTTATTTCGGCCTTCATGCCAAGCATTTCTTTGTGGCCTTCCAGCAGGGGGCGGATGACATTCTTCAGATAGTTCTCGGTCTGAATGGATGCGCGGCCGGTGTATTTTTCCGGAATCATGTGCTTTTTAAGATCGTCCAGGTTCTGGTGGAAAGCAGGATCTGCCGCAATCCTCTCAAGCAGGTCGTTGTCTTCTCCGTCTACCTTGACTCTCCTGCCCGCAGCCATAGACGCCTCACGGATCTTCTCATGAAGCTCCTGACGGTCGCCGCCCAGCTTGACAGCATCCATCATGATGTTCTCAGTTGCCATGAAGGGCAGCTCAGCCATCATGTGGCGGCGGATAACCTTGGGATATACAACCAGGCCGTCCACGACATTGAGCATGAGGTCCAGGATTCCGTCGATTGCAAGGAAACCTTCGGCAATAGACAGTCTCTTGTTTGCAGAATCATCCAGCGTTCTCTCAAACCACTGTTCCGCGCTCGTCATAGCCGGATTAAGGCCATCGATCATAACATATCTGGACAGAGAAGCGATACGCTCCGAGCGCATGGGGTTTCTCTTGTAAGCCATGGCCGAGGAACCGATCTGGCTCTTTTCAAACGGCTCTTCTACTTCCTTGAGGTGCTGCAGCAGGCGGATGTCGTTGGAGAACTTATGGGCGCTGGCTGCAATGCCTGCCAGAACATTGACTACTCTGGTATCTACTTTGCGGGAATAGGTCTGTCCGGAAACCGGATAGCAGTCCTGAAAGCCCATTTTTTCGGCAATCATGGGATCCAGAGCATCGCACTTTTCCTGATCTCCATTAAAGAGTTCCAGGAAACTTGCCTGGGTTCCGGTCGTTCCCTTGCAGCCAAGAAGCTTCAGGCTTCCAAGGACATATTCCAGGTCTGCCAGATCCATAGCAAAATCCTGGGTCCAAAGTGTTGCGCGCTTGCCAAGAGTTGTCGGCTGCGCGGGCTGGAAATGAGTGAAAGCCAGAGTCGGCTGGTCTTTTTCCTTCTCCGCAAAGTCTGCAAGTTCCTTGATGACGTTGACCAGTTTCTTCTGAACCAGCTTCAGCGCATCGCGCATGATAATGATATCCGTATTATCTCCCACATAGCAGGAAGTTGCTCCAAGATGGATGATGCCCTTGGCTTTTGGACACTGAACGCCAAAGGCGTAGACATGGGACATTACGTCGTGGCGAACTTCTTTCTCCCTTGCGCGCGCAACATCATAATTGATGTCGGTCACATGAGCTTTCATCTCATCAATCTGTTCCTGGGTAATATTCAGTCCCAGCTCTTTCTCCGTCTCGGCAAGGGCAATCCAAAGCCTTCTCCAGGTTGAGAACTTCTTGTCTTCGGAAAAAATGTACTGCATCTCTTTTGAAGCGTAGCGTTCAGAAAGAGGACTGATGTACCGGTCTGTTCCGCTCATTTGCATCTTCCTTTCTCTTATGTGAGTTTCAAGGCACAGCAAAGCTTCCGGAATTTTAACCCGGAAACGCAAGTTTGATTATAAGTCATGGGCTTTCCAAAAGCAATTTAAAAAGCCTTATTTATTGTAGCTGGAAAGGAATTTTTTGGTTCTTTCTTCTTTCGGGTGGTCAATGACCTCTCTTGCCGGTCCCTGTTCGACGATCGTTCCGCCGTCCATGAAGATAACGGTATCCGCAACGTCGCGGGCAAAAGCCATTTCGTGGGTAACAATGATCATTGTCGTCTTGTGTTCTGCAAGACTGCGGATAACCTTCAGAACTTCTCCGGTAAGCTCGGGATCCAGAGCAGACGTCGGTTCATCAAAGCAGAGAACGTCAGGCTGCAGAGCCAGCGCTCTCGCAATGGCGACACGCTGCTGCTGTCCGCCGGACAGCTGATGCGGATAATTGTCCATGCGGTCGGATAATCCCATACGATCCAGCAGTTCTTTTCCTCTTTCCGTAATGGCAGAATGGTCCGCTTTCTGACCGTTCCCCGACATCAGCGAAGGCGCCAGGCAGACGTTCTCCAAAGCAGTATACTGCGGAAAAAGATTGAAAGACTGGAAGACCAGACCGAAATGAAGTCTCTTGCGGCGGATTTCTTCTTCCGAGAACGTATTCTGCGCCGAGCCGTCAAAAAGGAGTTCGTCCCCGACAGTTATCGTTCCTGCATCCGGCGTTTCCAGGAAATTCAGGCACCTGAGCAGAGTCGTCTTGCCGCTGCCGGAAGAACCGATAATGGAAATAGACTCGCCTTTTTCAAGGTTGAAGCTGATGTTCTTCAGGACTTCTGTATTGCCGAAACTTTTTTTAATGTTTTTTACTTCAAGTAGAGCCATAAAAATCTCCCTGTAATGTCCATAAATGTGAGTTTATCAGCGGAAGTATGACAGCTTCTGCTCAATTTTTCCGAGCAGCCAGGTCAAAAATCCGCTGAATACCAGATAGAATACTCCGGTATAGAACAGGGGCCAGATGATGCCTTCACTTTTGATGAATGCCTGGCCGTTCCAGATGATTTCATAAACTGCGATGACGCGGGCAAGAGATGTGTCCTTGACCAGGGTGATGATTTCATTTCCCATGGGCGGAACGATTCTCTTGATAACCTGAAGGAGTACAACCTTGCGGAAGATCTGTCCTTTTGTCATGCCCAATACCTGGCCGGCTTCATACTGCCCGACCGGTATGGACTGGATGCCGCCGCGGTAAATTTCAGCAAAGTAGCATGCGTAGTTGACAACAAAGGCAATCAACGCTGCGATGAATCTTCCGGTGTCTCCGGAGCCCCAGATATTATTTCCCAGGATAATGCCCGGTCCGTAAAAGATAATCAGCAGCTGAAGAAGCAGCGGCGTTCCGCGAACGACCCAGATGATGAATTTGAGCGGATATTTGAGGACTGTCACCTTGCTCATGCAGCCCAGGCTGATCAATAATCCCAGCGGAAGGGAGAATACCAGCGTCAGGAGAAATAATTTTAAAGTGCCCCAAAATCCCTGCAGCAGGGAAAGTGTAACTTCAAGAAACATGTCTGCTTTTCCTCTTCCGGAAAGTATCCGTGGCGGTCTTTCCGTCCTTCCAAAAAAGTTTTTTTATAAGCATCGAAAGGTTTCCGGTCCTTCCCTTTTAAGAAAAACCGGAAACCTTTGAAAAATCAATAATAATGCTGTTCTTTTTTACTGCTCAACAATAGCGTCCTGTACGCCATACTGTTCTGCAATCTTCTGCATGGTGCCGTCTTCGTAGAACTTTTTCAGTTCGTCATTCAGGTAAGATGCAAGATCGGAACCTTTACGGCAGCCGATGCCGTATTCCTCTGTCGTAAGCTCGACTGTATGGGTAAGTTCCGGATAACTTGTTCCATCGCCGATCATAGCGCCTGCCATAAGCAGGTCGATGATGCTGGCATCAGATGTTCCCGCCTGGACTTCCATCAGGGTATCGGCCTGGGCGGTCATAGCCGTGTAATTGAAGCCGTTCTCTTTCGCTGCAGCCTCTCCTGCGGAACCTGCTTCGACTGCGAAGGACAGCTCCTTCATACTCTCAGCGTCTGCGTATTTGTCCGCGTTCTCTTTCTTCATAACGACAACCTGGGCATTGTTGAGGTAGGCATTGGTACATGCCATAGATTTTGTGACCTCATCGGTCAGAGTCATGCCATTCCAGACACAGTCGATACTCTTGTTGTCCAGTTCCAGGATCTTGTTGTCCCAGTCAATCTCAACAAACTGAACGTCAACGCCCAGATCTTCAGCAACCTTTTTCCCCAGGTCCGCATCGAATCCGATCCAGTCACCGTTATCATCTTTATAATCCATTGGCTCGAAATCCGTAATGCCGACGATCAGGCTTCCCTTATCCTTAATGTACTGCACGTCGCTCTCGCCTGAAGCCGCACTGGCAGCAGCTGCTGTTTCAGAAGCTGCAGATGAAGCTGCTGCAGAAGAAGCTGCGGAGTCTGTTTTTGCAGAGGAGCTTCCGCATCCTGCCATTGAAAGAACCATTGCAGCGCCGAGGGCCAGACTGATCATTTTTCTTTTCATATTTTTTATCCCTTTCTTTGATGAAAACGCATAGTTCCGGGTGACAAAATGATTACGTCAGCAGTTCAGCCCTCCACTTGCAAGCAGGCTTGACGTGTGGCCTGAGTATTGAAAACGCAATCAAATTTTAACGTCTTATCACTATAGTGTGCTAAATCGCTAACACGAAATACATACTAACATGCGTGAACATTGATGTCAAACAGACACGCAGTGCGTTTTGCTTTCTGCTTTTTCTGTTTTTTAACATTATTACAAAAAGCTTCTCATTTTTTTACACGATTTGAGAAAGGCAGCACCGGTTCGTCTTTTTGGATTGACTTTATATTAACAATGTTGGAAAATAACGATGACGCAAATAGTTTTTGTAAAAACCGCCAAAAGCTGTCAGTGCGTTATTACAGGCGGATGACGCAGCATGTCGTCCCATTCTTAATGAGGAGGTACAAAGTAATGAATTCACCTGCAGAGGTTGCGAAAAATTATGTTAACATCGGAGTCGGCAAGATTAATCTTCCGGTTTCCAAGATGCTGGTACTCGGCATGTTCGCCGGCGCCTACATCGCATTCGGTGCAGTCGCAAGCCAGGTAGCTCCGGCTACGATTGAATCTGCTTCTGTCGCGAAATTTGTAGGAGCCCTGATCTTCCCTGTAGGACTTATGCTGGTCCTGGTAGCCGGCAGTGAGCTTTTCACCGGCAACTGCCTTCTGGTCATCCCTGTTCTTGAGAAAAAAGCAAGCATCGGCGGGATGCTTAAGAGCTGGTTCTTCGTTTACATCGGAAACCTGATCGGTTCAATCCTAGTTGCTCTTCTGGTCACCTATGGACATGTTCTGAAACTTTTCGACGGCAAGCTGGCACAGGCAGTCGTAAATACCGCTGTATCAAAAGTCAGCCTTTCCTTCGGCGATGCCGTCATCAAAGGCATCCTCTGCAACATCCTGGTCTGCCTGGCTGTATGGTGTTCTTTCGCTGCTTCTGAACTTGCAGGAAAGATTCTGGCCCTGATGCTTCCGGTCGTTGTCTTCGTTCTCTGCGGATATGAACACTCCGTCGCCAATATGTACTTTGTTCCGGCCGGCATCTTTGCTTCCGGCGCATACGGCATCGAAGCGGAAGGCCTCAATTGGGGAAGCTTCCTTCTGCACAATCTGCTGCCTGTAACGCTTGGAAATATCATCGGTGGCGGACTGATCGTCGGATGCGGATACTGGTTCTGCTACCTTCGCAAGAAAAACTAAAAAGCCGCCAAAGTGACAGTCACTTTGGCTGACTTCCCTCTCACGTAAATGAAAACGTCCGAAAGCTGAATTCGCTTCCGGACGTTTTTTTAGTCTACGTAAACCCGTTTTACACGCGGGGAAATATCGCAGAGCATTTCATAATTGAATCTGGCACACGGATCTGCAATTTCTTCAATCGAAATATGTTCGTCTCCATCCCATCCAACCAGGGTTACAGTATCTTCCACTTTTACGTCGGAAATATTCGTGATGTCGACCATCATCTGGTCCATGCATACCCTGCCTATGATCGGGGCAGACTTGCCATGGATCAGAACGCGTCCTTTAGATGAAAGAGCACGGGGATATCCGTCCGCATACCCAACCGACACAGTTGCAAT
The DNA here is from genome assembly GCA_036308545.1 of Eubacterium sp. Taxonomy (GTDB): domain Bacteria; phylum Bacillota; class Clostridia; order Lachnospirales; family Lachnospiraceae; genus Bilifractor. The sequence goes on from JAXJVN010000001.1 coordinate 13,696, forward strand.
CGTCGTCGGACGTGAAGTCGTATATGCTGCACCATAGCTGACGCTTACCCCAGGTCCTACTTCATGGACACGTATGACATGGGCCTTCCAGGACAGGACCGGTCTCAGGTCCAAACGCTCTTTCTGAACGTCTTCGGACGGATAAATTCCATAAATAATAATGCCGGCGCGTACCATGTCAAAACGGTAATCATCAAATTCCATGATTCCTGCACTGTTGCAGATATGCCGGATTGGAACGTTTACGCCTCTCTTCTCAAGCATGCCGATCATATCCGTGAAATTCTTCAGCTGGAACTTACAGTATTCCTTATCCTGCTGATCGCAGCAGGAGAAATGGCTGAACATGCCTTCCAGGATAACATTCGGCATTGCTGCAATCCTCGCAATCCTGTCCGCAGACTCTTCCAGAATATCGAACCCAATCCTGGTCATTCCGGTATCCAGTGCAATATGAAGCGGCGCTTTCACGCCGAGCTTCTCTGCCGCAGCCTGAAACTTTTCCGCATCTTCCAGGGAATAAACAGCCGGTCTGATCTGATGGCAGATGATTTCTTCATATTGAGAAGGCGAAGTATAGCCAAGGATCAGGATTGGATTTTTGATTCCGCAATCCCGCAGCTGTATCCCTTCTTCAGCCGTTGCAACAGCAAAAAAATCAACTTTGTCTGCATATTCACAAGCGACGCGCTCTGCTCCATGTCCGTAAGCATTCGCTTTGACAACAGCAAGAATCTTCACCCCCGGAGCTACTCTCTTCTTAATTTCTGCAAGGTTATGATTCAGCGCGCCAACTGAAATCTCCGCGTAACATCTGTCATATCCCATTTTCTTCACATCCTTCTTTCACTTTTGATTTCTTATGCAATTTGCTGCTCTCCGCAGCTCAATCCTGTTCTTTTATCTATTGACCTGCAAAAGGAAAGCCGCCCCAAAGGAGAAAAAAATTCTCCTCCTTCGCGACGGCTTTCCTGGCTGTTTTTTTTATTTTTTTACCGTTTTTTTCTGGATGAGGTCTTTTTTTCAGAAGGCTTCCTGTCCTCTGCCTCATCCGGCTTACGTATGGATGAATAGATATTTTTGACTGTTCTCAATACAACATGAGTCTTGGTATCAGATACTCCTTCGAGGCTCATGATTTCCCGATGGATCTGCTCCAGTTCATCCGGCGAGCTGCAGGCAATTTTCAGTTCCAGGTCAAACTCACCTGTTACATAGTAACAGGAAACCACGCGGTCCATCTTTTTAATCTGCTCCGCAAAGGCTTCATAGTAGCGCGGATTTTCAAGCGCAACTTCCATAAGAGAGAGCATGATATTTCCTGTTTTTCTCTCATCAACAATAATCGTATATTTATTAATGAATTGATTTTCTTCCAGTTTATGAATTCTCTCGATAACCGCTGATACGGAAAGCTGAATCTTCTTACTGATGGAAGAAGCTGTCTCACGAGCATTGTCTTGAAGAATGGTCAAAATCTTGTAATCAATCTGATCCATGATAAAGTATCTATACCCCTTCTTATTTGATTAACTCTGCCGGAATTATTGGCATCGTTATAAAAATATTTGATACATTTGTTCTATAGTATAGCAAATATTTTTTTAAATTCAAGCATAGACTTTAAACTTTTCGGAATCATACTATTTTTGTGAATTTGCCTGTTATCTTCCTCTTGTAGTAAGGAACTGAGTCAGCATGCCGATTCCGGCAAGGCCGGAAAAAACGATAAGCTGCATCCTGGGATCTCCATCCAGCTGTTTCCAGACTACTGTGAGGGGCAAAAGCGCTGCATGGGCTCCACCCACCGATGATGCTATGATGATAAACGGCTTAAACAGGCGGCTTGCCAGATAACCTCCGGCAAAGAAAACCGCAATGACCAGAACAATACGTATCATGTCCCAGATTTTTCCTTCCGGCATCGCAGCCGAAGCCATGGAAGCGGCAAGCAGGCCTCCAATATAGATCCAGATTCCGAAGCGATACAGCCGGAATGCAAGTACTGAAACGAGGAATCCGGCAGCAAGGACGATTACAGCGCGCCAGAGTGCCGGCATCGCCTCCAGCCTGGCTGTAAAAGACCAGGCAAGTGAAGCTCCCAGAAAAAAACCTGTAAGGGCAGCAAATCCTTTTGCAAAACGATAGCCGCAAAAGCATGCCAGAAAAGCTGCCGCAATCTTTACAGCAGCAAAGACCGCGGCAGCCTGTTCTGATAATTCCGGAAGTTTAAAGAATTCCAGAAACGGCAAGGACATCAGACGTGTTCTCCCTCTTTAATGACATACCCGCATTTGGGACATACAGAATCCTCTACCGCGACTCCGTCTCTTGTAAAAACCTCCATGATTTCCCCACATACGGGGCACTTCACTTCGAGAAGCTTTGGTGTTGTTTTCAGTTTCTCGCATCCGTCCATCACTGCCATAACGATTCTCCTTTCCGCCCGGTTCCAGGTAGGAAGAGGGCATTGCCACCTTCATTGATCGATATCATTATTATAACTCTGCCTTAGTATAATCTGGCACTTTTTTTCATCTTTTCTAACCCGACTCTTTTTTCTGTCCGGCGCAGCGTTTTTTCTGCCAAATGATGCAGATGGTTATGTTATAATGCAAAAGAATCTTGTTTTAGCAATGAAGAGGAGCTCTTATGTCCTTCGCAAAAAATTCCGTACAGCAGTTATCCTTTAATGACAGCCTGCTCACACTGACGCCGCGCGAAAAAAGGTTTCTCGAAAAAAGCTGGGCTCATGCCTTCAGAGAAAATGTTTTTCCAAAAATCAATGAGGATATGTTCTCCATTCTTTATACCAGCCTGGCAGCGCCAAATGCGCCAATCAACGTTCTGGTAGGCGGACTGATCCTCAAAGAAGCCCTGTCTCTGTCTGACAGTGAGCTGGTTGATTGCCTTATGTTCGATATCCGTTTCCAGTACGCACTGCGGACCACCAGTTTTCAGGAACAGCCCCTGTCCGAAAGCACCCTGAACCGGTTCCGCGCCCGTGTACTTTCCTGGGAGAAGAAGTCGGGGCAGAATCTGATTGCCGCATGTATTGACAATTTCCGCGAAGATCTGGATGCCTGTCTCAGACAGATCAGTCCAAAAAGGAAGCTGGATTCCAAAGCGATTGAAAGACGCATTCATGACTTATCCGAGGCCGAATTCTATACGGAGCAGTCCCGTAACCTCTATCTTGCCTCTTTAAATCTTAAACAGCTCTCCGGCCAAACGCTGACCACGGAAGAAGAATCTGTCCTGAAGCTGCTGGAACCCCTTCCGGAGCCGGTAAATCAGCCGGATCTCTGATCCTTCTGACAGCTGCATTTTTCTTGCAGCTGTCTATCAAGAATGCTGCAGGAGGCATTTTCTGCCTTCAGCTTTCTGAAATTCTCTCTCCCTGTCCGGTAGAATTCCAGAGTCAGGCTGGGATTACCGTCTGCTGCGTCTGCAAAAGCATCCAGCAATTCTTTCCCATATGTTCCGCAATCGTCCAGGGCTCGCGTATTCAGAAGAACGATCCGACTGCTGCCCAGCCCCATCAGAAAATCACGAAGAGCATCCGATTTGCTTCCGTAAAGGGTTGCAGCGTCAAGCTTTTCCGCCAGATAGCCGAATGCTTTATCGCATTCCGTCATATTTTCACAATCAAGATAAATTACTTTTTCCATTTTTACAGTCATCTTTGCTTCATCCGGCAGACCATTTATCATTGCACGGCAGTCTTCTATTTTTTTCATTATCTGTAGCGGCCGATGATAATATTCATCTTGCCTTTTCGTGTAATCCGGTCACAGCCATCAAAGCGGAATCTGCCATAACCTCTTACTGAGATAACGTCTCCTTCTTTAGGCATATGCGCCTTATTCTCCATCAGGCGTCCATTTACAAAGACTTTCTGGCTTCGGAACAGTTCTGTCGCCTCCGTGCGGGAAAATTTGAAAACATGAGCGATCAGACCATCAATCCGTTCAGAGCTAAGCTGTACCTGCTCCTGCTCAATCCGCACCTGTAGAGTGTCCGGCAAGCTTTCCACCCTTTCACAGCGAACATTGGTACGCTTGATCTTATCCAGTTTCTCTATGATGAAGTCCGCGATTTTTTCCTCGCAAAAAAGATAGCCGTAAGTCCCATCTGTAAGGATATCCCCCGTTACCTTGCGGTCTATGCCCTGGTTAAGAATCGCTCCCAGATAATCCCTATGGGTAAACGTATCAGAGTATCTGGCCATAAGAGGCGAAATTTTTAAAATCGCTATAGGAAACTCCTCTTCATATCCCAGTTCTTCTGCACTGCCGAAACGGACCATCTGCCTTTCGGCACCATCATGACCGCCGCTGAAGGAAAATGCGGAAGAAAGGTCTTTCTCCACCGCCAGTACCTCTGATTGTTCTGCTTCAGTCAGAAAATCTGAGAAAAGATACTGGGAATTACGGTAGGACCTTTCCGAAAGCTCAAGAATTCTTTTTTTGAATTGTTCTGCCTGGTCTGACATGCCTCTTTTTCCTGTCTGACATTCTGTGCAGCCTATCCGGCAAATGCTTATGCCAAGTTTGGCTGTCTAATCTATACTTCGTGCTGTGTCCGGCTTTCTAATCTATGCTTCGTACTGCGTCCGGCTTTCTAATCTATGCTTCGTACTGCATCCGGCTGTCTAATCTATGCTTCATACTGCATCCGGCTGTCTAATCTATGCTTCATACTGCATCCGGCTGTCTAATCTATGCTTCATACTGCATCCGGCTGTCTAATCTATGCTTCATACTGCATCCGGCTGTCCGATTCAGGGAAA
>JAXJVN010000002.1:0-11636 GCA_036308545.1 Eubacterium sp.
CTCAAATCAGCCACGTGGCCGACCCGAGCTGGTCCGTAAAATATTCTGCGGTCAGTTCCGTAAGGGTACAGCGCATGTCCGCGAACATGTGGTCTGTCTCGAGACACTTGTACTGAATCTTATCGCCATGCTCTTTCTGCAGCTTCTGCGCCCAGGGGACAATGGTTTTCTGTGTCGGGACAATCGTGTCATATTTCGCGCCTATGATCAGCATGGGTACATCCTGCTTTGGCACAAGGTCCGAAAAAGTTCTTCCGTCCGCGAAATCCCGGCTTTCCTGATAAACCTTCTCTATGTCTGATCCAGCCAGCCAGCCGTCTCCTTCCGCCAGTCCTGCCATGAAGGCTTCTTTTTCTTCCGGCGAAGTCTGGGCCAGCTTCCACATTTCCGGGAAATCCGCAGGTGCAGCCAGGACTGCTGCCTTTATATCCTTCCGTATAGAAAGTGTATGGCTGACGACAAATCCGCCCATGCTCTGGCCAAACAGGAACAGATTTTTTCTATCTACCCGGTAATCCTGTTCGCCCAGCATAGAATCGATCACCGTACCCGCGTCATCAATGCAGTGCTGAAGGGAAAAATTGCCCCCGCTGCCCCAGGATCCGCTGTAATGAAAGACCATGACATTAAATCCCACTCTTCTCAATGCGTGGGCAAGGTCCATGTTTTCTTCATTTCCCGGATACCCGTGACAGCAGACAACGGTGGGATGCAGACCTTCCCCTCCTGCCATTAGATAGGTGGAAAAAAGGTGTCCGTATTTTCCATCAATAATTCTGCATATGCTGTAAGGCCTGTTTTCCCGATTACTGTAATTCTGATCTCTGAACAAATAATCCAGATTTATCTGATTCCTATTCTTCATGATCTGTTTTCCTGTTTTTTTATAATTTTATGCCAATGACTCGCCGGAATGCTTGGCTTCCGCCCCACAATCTACTATAAACATATAATTAAAAATAATATGTTCCTCCCTTCTGTTCAAGCCGCCTTGACAATGTTTTTTTCTGTTGTCAGACACGGGAAACGGTTCTTCTGGCTTTTCTGAAACTCAGTCCTGCATATATACGTCCACCCGGATGGCCCGCTCCAGGTATCTTCCATAGCCGTTTATTTCCAGCCTGTCAGGGATGTCTGGCATATATTTCTCCACCCAGCTGACGACGGCATAAAAATACTTTCCGTAATCCATCAGCCTGGCGATGACTTCGTTGTTCCTGCGGGGCAGATAGCCGATCTTGCGCTTGTCCCAAAGGACCAGAACAGCCATATCATCAAATTCGTTGTCTGGTTCCCGGACCAGTTTCAGCCGTGTGCCGGGTTCCAGAACTTTGAGGATCTCATCTATGCCTTCAATATGGGAAGGTCCCGCGACATGGCAATTCATGACCAACAGGTCACGTGAAAAAGGCATGTCCAGTTTGCCGCCGTAGAGAAGGGTTCCCAATTGGCCAGCTGTCAGACCAATCGTGAGATCTGTATCCGTCGTCTCAGCAGTTCTATCTTTCTCATTCACACGAAACGTCTCACTCGTACTGGTCGTTTCATTTCTGTCCGGATCCGTCTGCTGCATCTGGACTGTTTTTTTCATCCACCTGGATTCATTCTTTCCCTCTGCGGCTTTTTTCTTCCTGCCCTGTTTTGATTTTTTTCCCTGCCTGGTTCCGTCCTCTTTCTTACTCATCCTACGTCCTCGCCGCGTTTCAGCCGTTCGAACCGCTTCAGAAGTTCCTGGTATTGCAGATCATACTGGGCAATCATGTCCGAAAGCTCCTTCTGTCTGGCTGCGACTGCATCCTCGTTCTCCAGGAAATCCTTCTGGTTGTACGGGAAGGCCTCCTTAATCGTCTGAATCTCCTCTTTCAGGATAAAAAAGCTCCTCTTTAAGTTCTCAACGATCTTGCGAAGTTTTTCCAGTCCTTCTTCTGTGTTTTCAAAAACCTCCTCCGGTCCTTCCGCATCCAGTCTGGAGGCAATCTCTCTTAATGTATCCAGGTCACCGTTCTGATAGGCTTCAGATGCCCGGACAAACAGTTCCTTTTCTTCCAGTGTGGCATCCGGGTTCATGTCGGGATGAAGACGCTTGACAATCTTTCGGTAGAGATGACGCATCTCATCCGCCCGGGACTTGAACTCCGGTTCGCCTTCCGTGGATCTTCCACCGGATGTTCCATTTCCTGTGGAAGTGTCTCCGCCTGCTCCGCTTCCCTGATCTCCGGAAGCTCCGGAACCCTGACCGCCGGAACCTTCTCCGGAGTTTCCGCCGGAATTTCCCCCATTGCCGCCCGTTTCACCGCCGGAAGGATCTCCGACTTCACCGTTCTTTCCGCCGGCTTCCTGCTTTTTCCTTTGCTCTTCTTCCCAGTCGCGGTTTCGTTCTTCTTCTCTTTTCTTAAACTCGGCGAACTTACGAATCCGCTCCGCTTCCTCTCGTGCCTTCTGTTCGTAGGACTGATATTCCTCGTGAGCCTTCCGCTTCGCTTCCTCCGCATCCGCCTGCTTGCGTCGGTTGGCAGCCGCCTGCATGATTTCAATCATGAACTTCAGCTCACGCAGGCGCACATTCGCCTGAAAAACCTGCAGTTCCAGAGCGCCGATCTTCGCATTGTACTCAGCCTGCAGTTGGGGAACGGTCCGGTTCTTCAGTTCGTCACGTTCCGCAGTAAGCCGGGTAAGCTCGCTCTTAAGCCGGCGGATCTCGGCAACCAGGGAATCATACTCCGAAGCAGCCGTAATAATATCATAGGAAATCTTTTTTTCCATATTGCTGTTCCTGTTCATCGTCCTGTATGCAATACCGGTCAGATTCTCTCCACCGCTTTCAGTCGCAGCCCGATCTCATCCAGCTTTACCAAAATTTCCGCCATGCTCCGCTGTCCCAGGTTCCGGATTGTCCGTACCTCTTCTTCTGTCTTCGAACAAAGATCTCCGATCGTAGCTAGGCCTGCCCGTCTCAGAGCATTATAGGCACGCGTGCTTAAATCCAGTTCCTCCAGAGACTGTTTCCGCAAAAGCCTCAGCTTCATTTCCCAGTCATCGGTCAGCGTACGGATCCGCACCCGGTCTTCCGTTCCTCTTTCCTTGAAATAAGTCGCTTCCGATGCCGGATCCGTATAGCGCTCTACCGTTCCCATATGGATGCAGGCGCAGGTCGTCTCCCTGCAATCCCGCGGCGTATTCACTCCGGGGATCAGCGGCACCCGGATCAGGATGCGGTCCTTATAATCATAATATAAGCCGGACAGATGCTTCAGGTTCTCTCTCACCTTCGTATTAGACCGCCCCGTGTAGCGGAGGTAAATCGCCGGGTTCCAGTCAATCACCTTCACAATCCATTGATTTGCCAGGGCTGTCAGCTTCTCTACCTGTTTCCAGTCAATATTCAGCGTCGTCTCAATGCGAAGTGCCCATGAATCAGGCATCTCCCGAGCCATCTGTCGGATAAAATCCGCATAAAAAAGTGGCTCACCGCCGCCCAGAAGCAGTCCTCTGCAAAAAAGCCCTGCCGGAACTTCTTTATAAATCCATTCCAGCAGTTCTGCCGGCGTAACAGATCTCATGCTGTTTGCAGGAAACATCGGTTTCGTATCAATAACAGATATATCCGGTGCCTGTCCCCGGTATTCCTTCCTGCAATACCTGCAGTTCAGAGGACATCCCCGAAACTCGACGAAAGCAATCAGCCCATGCTGGTCCCGGACCATCCGGACGTCCGCCACCTCTGCCTTAACTGCCTCATCCGATGTACTTGTCGCGCCGGTCACAAATGCCGCGTCTGGCATACCCGATGAAAAAGCTGCTGCCGTCAATTTGCTCTTCTTCGTTTCCTCATTTACCGCGACCGTGCTCACTCCCGATGTCATCATCGCCAACATCCTCCCTGAAAAAAGGCAACGAAAAAAACACATCGCTCGCGGAGATAAACCTCCGGTCATCGCAATGCTTACGCAGCTTCCCTGCGCCTCTTTTCGTCTGTTCAACTTGATGACCAGAGTATAGCAAAAATATTCAGGAATAGCAAATGAGGCGGCGAGTGCACAAAAGTACCAAGTACCCTCGTGCACTCAGACGACATTAGTAATCAGGCCAGGTGTCCGATCTTTCTGCCGGTCTTTGCAAATATAAGGGCTTCATCATAAGTGCAGTGGTGGGTGAGTGCATAATGCGTTAATTCGCGATCCAGGAACGGATGCTCCCGCGGATTTACAAAACCGAAATGAACATCATGAAGGGCTCTGCGATACTGGGTTCGGAGGCGAATGTCAGCAATTTCATCGTTGTCCATAAGTCACGCTCCTCCCGATTTAATAGTCCTCATCGAACTCATCTGAATCCTCGTCGAAGCCGTCATCCTCGTCTTCGAAATCATCGTCCTCATCGAGGTCATCATTGAAGCCATCACTGTCCTCAAAGTCGTCCTCGTCATCGAATTCTTCTGAATCTTCGTCTTCAGAATCATCGTGCATCAGATCATACATAGTCTGGTCAAAGGCATAGCGGCCAGCTCGTTCTATGCTGTCGAGTTCACCATCACCATCTCTGTCCCATGTATTGTCCCCACCGTCAAAAACACCAAAACCGAAAGGGTCTGATTTACTGCCTTTATGTCCCATCAGATAATTCCTCCCACGTTTAATAATTCTGTACCGTGTCTTTTTTCCTTATTTCTTGCCGAATCAAATTTCATCTGGCTTCAGATAATGCCCCGCTTCACATCGAATATAGATACCATAATAAGGGGTAATGATTCCAACGCTCTGGTTCCCCGACCGCTCTGCCTGAAGAGCCGTTTGGAACGCAATCATGGCGCTTAATATATTGAATCTGGAATTATTATTATTTTTTGCGGCTGCGGCGTACATTCCCTGCGTATTAATGTAGCTGATAGATTTTCCGGCAAAAGGCTCCCGCTGCACGATAGCTTTACGTTTGGGAATAACACTTGCATGGTCCCTGATCAAGCCATCGTAAACCATTTTGTTCACAATGGCAGATATGTCAGAATACATACGTCTCTGTTCGTCCAACATGACAAGCCAGGGATGATAATACATACGCCCAGCGGAATCTGCTATACCAAGATAGGTAAAAATATCTGTATTCAAAGTTGCCTTGGCTTCCGATACTGCTATCGGTGAAAGCTGCCGGAAATCTCCTACACAGATGAAATGTGATGCTGCTATCGCTACTGCTTCAAGTTAGAACCATAGCGATCTGTAAAGACTTCTTTTATCAGTGATGTATCGGTCACTTTCCCTGTCTGAAATCGGAATCGTATATCAAAAACAATCTCGTCAGAAAGTGTTTGTACTTCAGGAAGCGTTAACTTAAATGGTGCGTTTGAAAAGCTTTTTTCATTCATCTCGCCGTCTCCGCTGAAAAAACAGCCGTAAATTGGACTCTATACCTATGCCTCGCTGGAACATTAAAAAGATATCGAATAAATCTTCCGGATAATCTTTTTATATTTTTCCTGGGGCAGAGCCAATTCCTCTTCCGGAACCTCACTTATATTCTGGACAATAACTTCTGTTTCTCCTTCATATCCATTTACAATGACTCTGTCGCCGATTTTGATATCTTCGATATCGCACAGATAATCGTACTGCCTACCGCCCGGCGTAAAAGTAATTCCGACTAGTCGGACAGTCCTGCCGCTTGCCTTTTTTGGTTTTGGTATACGCCAGTCGAAATCATTTCCTTTCAGTTTCAGCACTGGCTTGTCATCATAGTAGAAGACCGTGACAGGTTCATCGTTCTCATAAACGGTATCAAGAAAATCTGCCTTTCCTTCAGCAGGCATTTCTCCGGCGAGCGGCTTCACGTGCCCCTTAACCGTGTCGGTAAAGGTGCAGAAGTAAAGATTCGAAATCACAAAGAAGAGTTTCCTTGGCTCTGCTTCGTTCCGTTTTGCAATTCTTCTGAACGTGACAGACCAGTCACCGTTCTTAAGCTGCCTTGCTTTCCAACGGATTTTGTAGTCGTCTTTCAGCAGTCTCTTTACTGACCAGAAAGACTCATCTTTATACCTGCCGGTATTTTTTTTCGGAGGAAGCAGTTCTTTTGCTTCTGCCAGGCACCTGCGAATATTGGCTGCCACCACATTGTCACCGTAAAAATCATGTTCTTTCATCCGCTTCTGAATGGCATATTCAGCCGCCAGAAGAACTCCAATCCCGCCACGTACATTCTGCTGAGTTCCGGTTCCGTGAAGCCGCATGCTTCCAATCCGAAGAGCGACGTCCGCAAACTGATTTTCTCCCTGCTGTTTCTCAAACCTGGCAGAAAGTTCGTCATAAAGCATAGATACAAGCCGGTATGCCGTTTCCGGGCTCTCCACAACGCCATAACCATTTTTATACATGTCAGAAAGCTTATAAATCGACTCATTAAGTCCATTCGCAGCGCCATATGTAAAAAACGTCAGGGCTTTGTCGTATTCTGGCTCTCCATGTGTGCATCGTCCGTAGTAATAGATATAGCCAAGTGTATTGGCATACTGAGGGTTCCTGGTAAGTTCAAAGAGCCTTTCCGCATCATCCCGCGCCGCTATAAAGTCCTGCTTATAAACAGCATTGCCGGTGTATTTCCCGTAGCATCTGGCATGCAGAGCCCGTTCATTGTTTTTTAACGCAAGTTCATCGACCCAGAGGACAAAGCGTTTCTGCTCTTCTTTCGTAGCTGCCGCGAGTGCCTCATCACTATCGAATGCGCTGATAAAGTCTTCCTTCATATATTCTGGATAGACCCATTTTTCCTTTGGAAGTCCCTGGTTTCCGATAAAGCAGGAAATGTATTCCTGCGCTTTACGAATACAGTCAATCTGGTCACCCGTTCCCTGGTTCTCCATCATATCAATTTCAAAATCAAGATTGAAAAGCAAATTCCAGACAGCTGCGATCGCGCCAAGTTCATCCTCCGGAAATTCATACCATGGAATTTCATCCTCATATTCAAATCCGGTAACCTCCAGCGGGCCGATCCAGGCTGAAAGGTTTGAATCCAGGCACATACACCAGTTCATAACATCATTAAGCGGCAGTTTTTTTTCAACGATCTTATTAATCGCCGTCCGCAGATCTTCCAGTGTTATATTGTATATTCCGTCACAGGTTACCTGATCATACTCTGCCGGCTCCCAGATATCCGTACCGAGATCCTCCAGACGTACAATTTTCCTCAATTCTTCTCTTGTGTAATGTGTTTTATTCATATTCACATTCCTTCGTGCATCTCACTGATCAGCCTTAAGTCGGCTTCTTATCTCCATTAGTGCGAATCCAAGAATGTTTGTTCCTGTCCACTTCTCAGCATAGTATCTTCTTGCATCCTTGATATTAATGCCGTTAGCCCAGATTCGGTCACTTCCGGCACATTCAACAAGCCAAGCTTCTCCCGTGTCCATAAGTTTCTGCTTCAGTTCTTCGTTTTGCGAAAATTTTGCCATCAAGCCCTGCAGTACAATGACCTGCCTGCTTCCTTCCCATACTTTTTGAATATATCCGTCAGCATTCCGTCCAATTTTTCTGAATCGATATCCCACTCATGCCACATTTTCCTTTCTCAGAGCCTGCTATAGAGACGGTTCTACTGACCTGATTAAAATTAATCATCCAGAACCTGCCATGGGCCTGCCATGGGGACGGTTCTTCTGACCTGATAAAATTAATAATCAAGCCACAAGAACCGTCCCCATGACCGTACTCATTTTCTTAAACTTCTCTTATAAAAACATACTCCGTATCCGAAGACTGCTCCTCTGAGAACCGGTAATGCATACGGTTATAGTTTTTCAGCTGTTCCGGCTCCTCGACCTGATTTTCCGCCATGAAGCGAACCATATCGCCCCTGGCCATCTTTGCATAAACGCCTTTCTGAACGATCCTGCCACCTTCCGCCTCCCCGAAGATACAGGTGATATACCGGTCTTCAGGCTGCAGATATTTCTCGATGCAGCAGGAATATTCCCTGGAAGCCAGGTTGATGATCAGTCCGCTGTCGTCCCTGGCCTCCCGGTAAAGCGCGTCACCCCAGTAATCATAAAGATTCTTTTTTCCCGCCACCTCAGTCTTGGCCTGCATTTCCAGACGGTAGGGCGTCACGCCGTCCATGGGTTTCAGTACGCCGTAAAAACCGGAGAGGATCCTCAGATGTTCCTGGACGTAGTCAAAGTATCCCTCTTCAAAAACAGCCGGCGCCATGTACTGGAAGGCAATGCCGTCGTAGGACAGAATTGCCGGTGTAAGGTGCGCCGCATCCTGCAGGTCCATTTCCTGCAGGCGGGAATAATTCTCTTCCGCAATCTTGTCGTTACAGGCCCAGAGTTTTTTTGCCTCAGAATAAGAAAGTCCCTGCAGCCACCGCATGATTTCCGTAGTCCTTGAAAGAAAAACAGGAGTCGATCTGGCTGCAGGGCAATCGAGATCCAACCGCATCTTTTTTGCCGGTGAGAGGATGATCCTCATGAAAAAGCCTCCAAAAATGCCATAGAAGTACCGGATACCGGTGAGTATAGATGCTCAGCAGTAACAGATACCAGGGAGCATCAAAGCACTTCCAGCATCTGCTTCAGGCAGCCCTGCTTCCTCTGTCAGATGACATCGATTCCCATTTCTTTTAACTTCCTGACAATTTCTTCCCTGTCCAGGCTGCCATCTGCAAACGCCTTTTCCATCCCCGGTCCAAACTGAACCCTCGGCGCCGCCATTCCCGGCGTATATGTCCTTTTTGCCATTTCTATCGGTGTCCACCCATGGTTGCACCAGAGATGAAGATGGTTGTTACAGTCCGTCAGACCTCTCATCAGGCGTTTCATCTGCTCTTCCGACAGCAGCACGCCCATTTCGTTCAGATCATTCATAAAATATTTTATAGATTCTGACGGTCCTATTACTCCAATTTGGCACTCCCATGTATACTCGTGGACCAGTCTTTCCGCCGCAGTCGTGCTGTTCAGTTCTGTCTCCAGTTCAGCCGCGTATTTTGCATTCCCTTTATACCCTTCAACCTCTCCTCTCTCATAGCGAAGTTCAAACTCATCATCGCGACTGATAAAAGAGAACTCTCCCAGCTTCTTCCCCGTATAGGCACAGGGAAATGTTTTTCCCCAGCTTGTCTCAAACTCTGTCTGTGTACAGGGAATTTCTGAAAGCCAGGCAATCAGTTCCTGCTCATACGTATCAGGGGCAGGGTCTTTATAAGTCAGCAGATCCGCAGGTACAAAAAAAGGCTTTTCCAATGCTCTTTCAACCAGCTGATAGATCGTTGTGAACTTACCATATCCTCTGCGGACAAGCTGTTTCGATGCAAGAAGCCTGTGCTGATCCTTGCGTGGTTCATCACAGTAAACCTCGTCCGCTTCAAAAACATAATACGGAAGGTCTTCCCGGCGAAAAATGCCTAAAGCAGTGTACAGTTCCTTTCGCTGGATTTTCGGAATCGCTGCTTTTTCGGAAAGTTCTTTATAAACCTCCCAAAGTTCATCAGCGTGAACAGCACCATACAAATTCATACATGACAGACAGAAATCCTTCAGAAACTGAATCTTGTGTTCGGAGATTCCAGCATCACGGTACCTTTTCTCAAGACTCTTTTGTGATAAATATTTGGGATAACTCATGAAGCTTCCTCCTCTGGAAAAACGCCTGGCGCCGAAACAAATTCCACGGCAGTTATGGGGTGTTAGCTGTACCTGACTCGACTGGCGCCCTATTCTTTGGCACCTCTGTATGAAGTTTCACTTGAGTTCATTAGTTACTGGAAGTCGCAGAGGTTGAGCCCCGTTCCTGTAACGTCATCTTTCCGGCGTCCTATAGATCCTGATAGCGGCGTGACAAAAATCTCCGCGGTACCGCTGATCCGGCATTCAATCAAATGTCCGCCAAAAACATGACCTTCTGCATCAGAAACATTGATATGAGCATGCAGGTCAATCGAGATCCACCCGCATCTTTTTTACTGGAGAGAGGATGATCCTCATGAAAAACCTCCAAAAATGCCATAGAAGTACCAGATACCGGTGAGTATAGATGCTCAGCAGTAACAGATACCAGGGAGCATCAAAGCAATTCCAGCATCTGCTGCGGATTATCAGCCGCCTTGACCTTGCCCATGGCTTTCACAATAATGCCTTCCTCATCGATCAGGTAGGTGGTACGGATCGTCCCCATGGAAACCTTACCGTAATTCTTTTTTTCGCCCCAGGCGCCATACAGTTCCAGAACCTTGTGGTCGGGGTCGGACAGAAGCGTATAAGGCAGGCTGTATTTTTCTTTGAAATTCTTGTGGGATTTGACGCTGTCCTTGCTGACGCCAAGCACAACCGCGCCCTTCTCCTGAATCTGAGGATAACGCTCCGCAAAGCCACAGGCCTGCCTGGTACATCCGGCAGTATTATCCTTGGGATAAAAATACAGGATTACCTTTTTACCTCTGTAATCCTCAAGAGAATGCAGCTCGCCATTCTGGTCCGGCAAAGTAAAATTCGGGGCTAAAGAACCAAGTTCAAGCATTTTAATTTCCTCCATTTCCAAGGGCAGTCAGATATCCTCCCAGACGCAGATCGTCGGCGTACCATTTCCGTAAATGCTGTGCGTGCTGACCCAGATGCAGTAATCACCAAGTTTATGCGGCTTGCCATTCTTTGGCATATCTTTCGTCAGTTCGCTTAGGTCTATATACGGGCTCATCGTCACCACGGTTCTGTCGTCGTCGGTTCGAAAATAATATGTATGATCCAGGTAAGTTCCCCTGCTGCGTCTCCTAAGGAGCTTTTCGACATCGAGATAAGCTTCTGAATCCTTATTCCGGGTCTTACGGACATGGATCTTCCCTTTATTTTCTCCTCTGCTGACGACTGTATAGGAAATATTTATCCCAAAATCCGCCAATTCATGGAATAATGCTACGCCTTCCTCCGGCTGATTTATCATAAGCGCCAGTTCGCTTTCCATGCTGATTACTTTACTTGCCGGCTTCTTGTCGTTCGTATCCGCTTGTTCTCCGGGAGTATTAACCCCTCTGTAAGGAAACAGCGCTTCTTCTTTCAGTTCCTCACTGAACCCTTCCAGATCCTTTTCCTCTATGACACCATCCCGGAGAAGTTCGCGGATATCATAAAGCATTTCAGATTTTTCCACGCGGAGCATTACGCCCGGATGTCTTCTATCTTCCTTCATTCTGTCGTTCAGTGCCCAGAACTTATCTGACGCATGGCCGTCCCCACTCAAAAGATGAATATACTCCTGGTTCAGCCGAGCGATATAATTCTCCTGCCATTCTCCAATTTTAGCCTGAAAAAGCTTCCAGTCCGGTTTATTTGCCCGATACATAAGATTCTTTTTACTCTCCTCTAGGTTCTAAAGCGTTACCAACATCTGTGATCCTGTCATAGTGGATTCCGTCAGCCCGGTCATTTTTTGGTACGGTGTCCGTATCGGCTTTGCTCTTTCCTGTCGGTGCTTTAAGAATTGCCTGGATTCTCTTCGCCACACCGACTTCCGAAAAATAGAAAGGCGGCAGATAAACAGCAATAACCTTCTTCTGACCGTCCTTATTCTCTGTTGAATATGAAACCTTATCTGTAGAGATATTCTCTGTAATGACATCCTGGGAGTGCGGACGTTTTCTTGGACCTA
>JAXJVN010000003.1:0-31558 GCA_036308545.1 Eubacterium sp.
CCGGTACTTAGGGCGCAGCGCCATCCTTAGATGGTGCTGCGCCCTTATGTACCGCTGCGAGGCGGAAAAAGCGGAAGCGTCCCTGTACGGCATCTGCTCGAATCGTAGCGTAACATTTCGCTAAATAACAGTTTAACACATCATACCAGTTCAAAGACTGTTTCTAAATACCTTGGAATAAATATTTTCCCCGTCTGCTTGACAGGAGAACATGCGGTGTTATAATCAGAATAGCTCGTACTAGCACTCATTCATATTGAGTGCTGATATTGAATCGTTTAATTCCGTGTCATCCGACATTGGATCATTTATATTATTGAATTGAAGCAATTCAGTTTATACGCAAATCAGGAGGATTTTTGATATGGAAAATATCCGCGTTTATACAATCATCCCAACTTATGACACCGTCATCCTTCCGGATGTCGATTATCAGCTGGGAATCAATCCGCTGACAGCGGATGAAAAAAGCCGAATTAAAATTGACGGAAACCATGCCCTGCTGATGCCGCTGAAAGCACCGGTCGAACGCGGCAAGCTTACGATCGACAGCTTCTACGGTCTGGGTGTCGAAGCGGAGATCATGGAAGTTAAAGAGACCAAGATGGGCACCCGCATGCACTGCCAGTCTCGGGAAAAGGTTTTTCTTACGGATCTGACCGTTACCGACGACCTGATCACCGGTTCTTTTGAGACCCGCGATGAGATTGCGGATATCACAGAGAAAGGGGAACGGGAACTGCTGGATACCCTTAAGAAAACGACTGTTCAGCTTACTGAGCATATTCAGGGCGGCGAAATGGCTGTCGGCTACATCCAGGCAGCCCGCAGCATCAATGAATACGGAGCTATGTTCTGCCAGTTCTTTGACATGACCGCAGAACAGAAATACCGGCTTCTGGAGACCGACTCTCTGAAAGAGAGGGGTCTGGAAATCCAGGAAGCGCTGCTGCGCTTCAAATCCACGATCGACCTGCAGGTCGACCTGAACAAACGTTATAACGATACAGAAGGCAACGTCTATAAACGTGCCGCCATTGAGAAACAGATCGGCCTCCTGCAGCAGGAACTGGATGATATCGATCCGGAGTCTGCTGCCGCAGAGGATGATTACAAATCCAAAATTGAGAAATCCGGCATGCCCGAAGAAGTCCGCAAGGAAGTCGACCGGGTGCTCAAGCGCTTTATGGAAGTCCAGCCCAACGATCCGGACCGCGCTTCCATGGAAAACTATCTGGATTTTGTCACGGCTCTGAAGTGGAAGGTCGATCCGCCTAAGCCCATTGACCTGGATAAAGCACGTAAGGTCCTGGATGCCGATCATTACGGTCTGGATAAAGTTAAAGACCGCATCATCCAGCAGCTTGCCGTTATGACTCTGAAAAATAAGCAGTCCGGTTCGATCCTGCTCTTTGTAGGTGCTCCGGGTACAGGCAAGACCAGCATGGGCCAGAGCATTGCCAAAGCCCTCGGGCGCAAGTACGTCCGCATTTCTCTGGGCGGTGTCCGCGACGAGGCTGAGATCCGCGGTCACAGAAGGACCTATATCGGCGCTATGCCCGGCCGTATTATGGACGGAATCAAGCGGTCCGGTTCCATGAATCCCGTCGTCGTCCTCGATGAGGTCGACAAGCTCTCCCAGAGTTTTGACGGCGATCCCGCTTCCGCCCTGCTCGAGGTCCTCGATCCGGAACAGAACAGTACCTTTACCGACCACTACATGAACGTACCCTACGATCTGTCCAACGTCTTCTTCATCTGTACCGCGAACAGCTGGGATACGATTCCGGGTCCCCTGCTCGACCGTATGGAGATGATCCAGCTTCCGGGCTATACGCCTGTCGAGAAACTGCAGATTGGCCGCCGTCATCTGCTGCCGCGGTCCCTGAATGAAAACGGTCTGACCAAAAAAGACCTTCGCGTCACCAATGGTGCCATGAAGAAGATCATCAGCGACTATACCATGGAGGCCGGCGTACGCGGGCTTAAGAAACAGTTCGATATCCTCTGCCGCCACGTTGCAGCTGAATTCGTTCAAAACGGACGGGAAATGGTAGTTGTTAAGGAAGACGGTCTCGAGAAATACCTGGGGCGTAAGAAGCTCCAGCACGACGTCGTCCGCAGGAAGAACCCTGCCGGCATCGTAACCGGCCTGGCCTGGACCCAGGCAGGAGGCGAGATTCTCTTTATTGAGACCACCGCTATGCCGGGATCCGGAAGGATCATCATCACCGGACAGCTGGGCGACGTCATGAAGGAATCCGCGACTATTGCAGTCAGCCTGGTCAAGTCCGTCTTCCATGATCAGAACCTGGACTTCAGCGACAAAGACCTCCATATCCATGTACCGGAAGGCGCTGTTCCAAAGGATGGTCCCAGTGCCGGTGTAACGCTTTTTACCGCCCTGGTTTCACTGGTAAAAGACATTCCGGTAGATCCCAGGCTTGCCATGACCGGCGAAATTTCCCTTCGCGGCCAGGTCCTTCCGATCGGCGGGCTGCCTGAAAAACTGATGGCTGCCCAGAGGGCAGGCGTAAAGCACGTTCTCATTCCAAAGGATAACGTACCGGACCTGGAAGACGTACCGGAAGAAGTAAAGAAAACCCTGGAAATTACTCCTGTATCTACCGTTCGAGAGGTCATTAAGCATGCAGTCGGTATAGACCTGCCCAAAGAAACGCCCATGTCCTTCGTTCGGAAGCCTGACAAAGAAGCAGATAAGAAAACCGGCGATGCGGAAAATTAATATGGCAGAGGTGGCAAAGTGTCTTTGTGTCGCACGCGCACCGCGGACGTAAACGTCTGCCTCGTCTGCCGACTCGGTCGGCGCAAGGGCGGTGTCCACAGGACACCAGCGCCGCACCGCGCGCGAAATCGTCACTTTGGCTCACCCTGCCAGATTGAAGGCTTCGTGCACCGCATTGGCTGCACGTACGACATCGGTTTCTTTAACCAGAACGGTAATGCGGATTTCCGATGTGGTGATCATGCCGATGTTGATTCCTTCATTGCTGAGCGTCTCGAACATCTTGGCTGCGACGCCGGGATTGGTCATGATCCCGGATCCTACGATAGAGAGCTTTGCCATTTCAGTGGTGTACTGGACCTCCTGAAAGCCAAGGGTCTCCTTTGCATCTTCCAGAAGTGCCAGGACCGCGTTCAGTTCCTTATGGTCCACAGTAAATGTAACGTTCTTGCGAAAATCATCTACAACAGATTGGATGATCAGGTCGATATTAATATTTTCCTTTGCAAAAAGCCGGAAGAGATGGAATTCGCTTCCGATTTCGTTTCTCATTCCGATTACGGTAATACGGTCTGTGTCTTTATCTACGGCAACCCCGCTGATTATAGTTTTTTCCACGTTCTTCTTCCTCTGTACGATTGCAGTTCCCTGTGCATCATGAAAACTGGATTTTACGACCAGCTTAACCCCGTATTTCTTGGCCATTTCCACTGACCGGTTGTGGAGAACTCCCGCTCCCAGACTGGCCATCTCCAGCATCTCATCGTAAGTGATCTCATCCAGGCGTCTGGCGTTCTTTACAATTCGCGGATCCGATGTGTAGACTCCGTCTACGTCTGTATAGATTTCACAGACGTCAGCATGGAAGGTCGCAGCCAGAGCAACTGCCGATGTGTCGGAACCGCCTCTGCCAAGCGTAACATAATCTCCGTATTTATTCACACCCTGAAAGCCGGTCACAACGACAATCTTTCTCGCTTCCAGCTCGTGACGGATCCTTTCTTCGTCTATTGACCGGATTCTGGCATTGCTGTAAGTTGAGCTTGCATGGATTCCCGCCTGGAAAGCATTGAGGGAGATTGCCGGAATGCGCATGGTATCCAGTGCCATGACAAATAAGGAAACAGACATCTGTTCACCAATCGTCATCAGCATATCCATCTCTCGCCTGGGTGGATCCGGGTTAAAATTCTCCGCCCGGCGGATCAGATCGTCCGTCATTTTCCCCATAGCGGAAAGGACGACGATCAGGTCATTTCCCGCCATATATTCTTCAACGCACTTCCTGGCGCAGGCAAAAATTCTTTCTTTATCTCCGACGGAAGTACCGCCGAATTTCTTTACAACTAGCATTCTTATTTCCTCATCGTATTTATATAGTGAAGCGCTTGCGGCGCGACTGGAACAGGGATACATTTGCTTGGCTCCGCTTCGCAAATACATACCCTGTCCAGTCCGGGAGCAAACACTTCATTAAAGAAAAGTTATTTTCCCTGCTCTCTGCGAATGATTTCCTCCGCCAGCCTCTTTCCGGTAGGCGTCGCGGCGAGACCTCCCTCGCTGGTTTCCCGGAATTTCTGGCTCATGTCTCTTCCGACTTCTCCCATGGCTTCTATGACTTCGTCCGCCGGAATGACCGACCGCACTCCTGCCATGACCATATCCGACGCCGTAACCGCATTAACGGCACCGGCAACATTTCTCTTCACACAGGGGACTTCGACAAGGCCTGCAACCGGGTCGCACACAAGGCCCATCAGAGATTTAAGTGCGATCGCCGCTGCATCGCAGCACTGAAGATTAGTACCTCCGCGCAGAAAAGTCAGAGCCGCTGCTGCCATACCGCTGGCAGAGCCGATTTCTGCCTGGCATCCGCCGGAAGCTCCTGCCAGAGAAGCTTTTTCCGCAATGATCTGGCCGATGCCGGCTGCAGTAAAAAGAGCTTCAGCAAGGAGATTTTCCCGGCTTTCTTCTGACTCTCTCCCGCCTGCGTCTGTCTTAGCCCCTGCATCTGCCCGAGCTGCCTGATCTTCCACATCAGTTCGACTGCTGCCGTTCTCCTCCTTTTCCCTCATTTCAAGTTCTTCATAGGTCAGAAGAACTGCCGGCAGTACACCGCAGGATCCCGCGGTCGGGGCCGCAACAATCCTTCCCATGCAGGCGTTTGTCTCCGCCATCTTGACTGCTCTTTCCATCACTTTTCCAATGAAAGCACCGGAAAGATTCCTGCCTTTCCCGCAGAAATCTGCTATCTTCTGTCCGTCTCCGCCTGCCATACGACCGCCGGATTTTTTCTTCAGATCATAATTGCGGTCAGATTCCCTCATAACCTGATAAGTTTCCTGCATGCGGGCAAGTGCTTCCTCTAAAGAAATGGAAAGCTCCGTGCAGGTATCGTCTGCCACAATTTCCCAGAAAGGTTTTTTCTCTTTGTCTGCCAGAGCGCAGATTTCTTCCAGTGAATGATAAAGCATGGTTCATCCTTCTTAATAAAGTGCGATAAGATCCTGTCCTTCCCCACTTCAACATTCTGATTTCTTCAGTTTATTTCAGATGGGCTCGTTCTCTCTATTTTATACAGGTCATCATTTTTTATGTATACAGGTAAAATTACAAAGTGCTGTAATAAGTAACCTTGAACAGTCCTTTCATTGCCCGCAGGCAGTCCAGTACCATCTGAGGCACTTCCTGGTCGCATTCAATAACCATAACGGCATGGCCGCCCCTGGAGTTCCGGTAAAGCTGCATGGTCGCGATGTTAATCTCCTCGCTGCTGAGGAAGGACGTAACCTTGGCTACATGTCCCGGCTTATCGTCATTATGAACGATGAGAGTCGGATAGTCGCCGCTGAAATTCGTCTCAATTCCATCGATCATGCGAACGAGGATTCTTCCTCCGCCGACGGATTCCGCCTGTACCTCCAGCGTTCTGCCGCTCTTCCCCATCATCCTTACCACAACACTGTTGGGGTGGGCGTTCTTGAGATTGGCTCGTCCGAATTTCACCGCCATTCCCGCCCTGGCAGCCAGTTCCAGGCCATCCGGTATCCGGACATCGTCCGGTTTCATGCCAAGAAGCCCCGCGACAATGGCACGGTCTGTACCATGTCCGTGTCCGGTAGACAGGAAGCTTCCGTAAAAAAGGATTTCCGCATTCTGAATTTCTTCTCCCATCAGCTTTCTGCACACATAGCCGATCCTGGCTGCTCCTGCCGTATGGGAACTGGATGGTCCGACCATAACCGGTCCTATAATTTCATATGCATTCATATAAGATGTCCATTCCGCTGTCTTTCAAAAGCAGCAATGATCAAGAGGAAAATCTGTTTTTCTTACAAGGGGACGTCCTCGATACCAGGGGATTCATCACCAACGCATTTTTCATTTCTTTTTTATAACATATCAGAAGGAACTTGAGTAGTGCTAGAATATAGACAGAAAAAAATAAAGATCTGGTGATAACTTTACAAAGGAAAAATTCGATGCAGGAAATGATAAATAAAAAAGAATTTACCTTCACGCCGGTGGCATATGTCAGAAGTGACTTTGATGAAAAGTTCGGCATTCCCCGCCAGAGCAATCTGACGGACGCAAAATCCGAAGTCGTTTTTGAACCGGAATACGCGGATGAAGAGTCGGTCCGCCGTTTAAAATCTTATAATTACATCTGGCTGATCTGGGTATTCTCAGAAAACGTGGACAAGGGCTGGCATATGACCGTGCGGCCGCCAAAGCTCGGCGGAAATAAAAGAGTAGGCATCTGGGCCAGCCGATCTCCCTTCCGCCCCAATCCCATCGGCCTGTCCTGCGTGAAACTGGAATCCGTTGATGTGGTCCAGGGAAGGGTCACTCTCTATATATCCGGCGCAGACCTCATGAACGGGACGCCGATTCTGGACGTGAAGCCCTATCTGGCCTATGCAGAGTCCCATCCGGATTCCACAGACGGCTTCCAGAACGAACTGGACCATTCTCATCTGACGGTAGAAGATCCGGAGAATCTGCTTGCCTGTTATCCCAAAGCAGCTGCAAATGCCCTGGTTCAAATCCTGAGTGAAGATCCCCGTCCACACTATCAGCACGATCCGGACAGGATTTATGGGATGAAATACGGCGGAAAAAATGTCCGCTTCCGCGTAGCGGGCAATCAGCTTATCATCACCGCAGTAGAAAACCTTTCATCCTCCCGATCTTTATAGCCTTCTCCTGAAATGTGTTTCAAAAATACGCAAAAAAATCCTGAACCTCTTTTCGACTTTTGAATCGAGATTCAGGATTTTTGTCATAATTGTTTTTTCACTGCGGAGATCTTGATCAGGAGTTCTTCTCCTCCGTATGATCTGCCGGCTTGATACGGAAGGAGATCTGCTTCTGACCATTGTCATCCAGAATCGTCCGCATTTCGTAATGGTCCATAGAATTCATGAACTTGGTGAACTTGTTGAAGCCAAAGTTTCGTACGTCGAAATCTGTCAGACGTTTGGACAGGCGGTCTCCCAGCCTGCCGGACGACATCCAGCCATCCTCATCTGAGAATTTTTCCAGAATCGCGTCCAGCGTATCGGTGACGCGTTCCAAATCCCGTTCCTGCTTTGTCTTGCGTTTCCGCTCAGAAGTTGCCTTGTTCTTGGCCTTTCTCCGCGCTTCCTTTTCTGCTTCACGCTTGGCGGCTGCTGCCTCTTCCTCTCTCTGATGAAGGAGAAGATCCAGGTATTTAAACTGGTTGCAGGCTGCGATAAAAGGCTGGGGCGTCTTGCTCTCACCCATTCCGATGACCATCATGCCGGCTTCTCTCAGCCTTGCGGCAAGCCTGGTAAAGTCGCTGTCCGAAGATACGATGCAGTAGCCGTCGACAGTATGGGAATAAAGAATATCCATGGCATCGATGATCATGGCTGAATCCGTGGCATTTTTTCCCACCGTGTAACTATACTGCTGGATTGGCGTCAGGGAATTGTCCAGAAGGACGGATTTCCAGGACTTCATCCTCTGATTTGTCCAGTCTCCGTAAATTCTCTTATAGGTTGCGGTTCCGATGTTGGCCGTCTCCTCCAGAATGATCTGGATATATTTTTCCGAGACGTTGTCCGAATCAATCAGGACTGCCATTCTTAATTCATTTTCCATAAATAACGTTTTTTCTTTCTGTTTCTAATTATTTTTCTTACTTATTTTTTTCTTATCGTCACTCCATCAGGCATCCTATAACTCCATAGAACCATCAGAAATCTTTATAGTCCATGGAACCATCAAGAATCCTTATAGTTCCATAGAACTACAGAAACATACTGCACTGATGATAGAAATCCTTATTGTGATTTTAATTTCCCGTAAGCCGGATGGAAACACAGTACAATGTTCACTTGGTAAGATAAGTTCTTAGAAAATCGAACAGTTTATCCATCTGCTCCCTCGTGCCGACTGTAATCCGGAGATAGTTGTTAATCCTGGGCTGGTCGAAGTAGCGCACATAGATATGTGCTTCTCTCAGAGCCTGAAAAAGTTCTTTTGCCGGAACTCTCTCATGCTTTGCAAAAATAAAGTTGGAAGAAGAATCCGGGAAGGTAAAGCCCAGCTCTCTCAGCTGATCTTTTGCCCATTCTCTGGTGTCGACGATTTTACGGATTGTCTCCTGGAAATACTCCTCATCCTTAACAGAAGCGGCTGCCATTGAGATGGCGGCGCGGCTCAGAGTATAGGAGTTGAAGGAGTATTTCACATCATTGAGATACTTGATCATCCTGCTGCTTCCAAGCGCAAAGCCGACCCTCATTCCCGCCAGGGAACGGGATTTGGAGAAGGTCTGCGTGATGAACAGGTTGTCATATTTAGCCAGAAGCGGAAGCGCACTCTGTCCTCCGAAATCAATATAGGCTTCATCTACGATCACGACAACATCCGGATTTGCTTTCAGAATCTGCTCAATGGAGTCAAGTCCTAACAGCTCTCCCGTCGGCGCATTGGGATTAGGAAAAACAATTCCTCCGATGGGCTTTTCGCCAAACAGGGTCTTATAATCGGAACACTCTGCATCAGTCGGAACAGAATACTCCCCTGTTTCTCCCTTCGGGCAGTAATCCTCAGGACGAATCCGGAAGTCCTTATCCAAGGGCACCTTTATATAGGGAATGCGGAAGCAGTCTGCCCAGACATCGTAAAAGGAATAAGTAATATCCGGGAAGAGGATAGGGGATCCGGAGTTAAAAAAGGTCAGGAAGGACATAGCAAGGACATCGTCCGACCCAATGCCCACGAATACCTGGTCCGGCTTAAGCTGATACCGTTCCGCCAGGGCATTGACCAGTTCGGATGCTGTCGGTTCCGGATATAGGCGCATGGAATCGAGGTCCAGCTTCTTCATTGCTTCTTCAACAGCTGGAGACGGCGGATATGGATTTTCATTGGTATTCAGCTTGACCATATCCGGCTGATTGGGCTGTTCCCCCGGTGTATAAGGTACTACTTTTCTGACGTTATCTTCCCAGCTGCTCATATCTGATCCTTTCTCTTGCCCGGCACTCCAGTATACCGCAGGCTATATTTGTCACTTTCAGGCGAAATTCCATCCGTGCCGTCATTTTACTCCGGCAATTATTCTTAATCTTCAGCAATTATCCTTGCTCTTCGACAATTATCCTTGCTCTTCGGCAATTATCCCTGCTCTTCGGCAATTATCCCTAATCATACCACAAAATGCCTTCTTGCCAAATTTTTTCCGAATTTAGCATTTTTCTTCGGATTTTTCCACTGCCGGCATATCATTCTATGCTATGCTTATTCTTAACGTATGTGAGAAAGGACCTTGCAATATGGCTGAAAAAAGCAAAATAATTCCGGCGCTTTTTCTTACCTTTCTGAAGATTGGCGCTTTTACATTCGGCGGCGGTTACGCCATGATTCCTCTTATTCAGCGGGAAGCCGGCAGCAAACACCATTGGGTCATCGAAGACGACATCCTGGAGATTGTAGCCATCGCCGAGAGCACGCCCGGACCTATTGCCATCAACGCCGCCACCTTCATCGGCTATCATACCGCAGGTTTCTGGGGTGCCTTCGCCGCCACGCTGGGCGTTGTTCTCCCATCCTTCCTGATCATCCTGGCTGTTTCTTATATCCTGCCGGTATTCGAGGCGAACCGGATCATACAGTTCGCATTCTTCGGAATCCGCGCAGGCGTCCTGGCCCTGATTCTGAAGGCCTGCATCAGCATGTACAAAGCGGCGCCCAAACACAAAATTTCCTATTTCATCATGGGCTTGTCCTTCATTCTGGTAGCACTTGTCAAAGTGAACGCCATCTATGTCATTTTAGGCTGCGCCCTGCTGGGACTCATCAGTTCTCTCTATGCATCGAAAAAATCGTCGGTCAGTTCTAATCGATGATCGAAGTGAAAAATGTGAGTTTAATGAAATGTTACCGTTCTCGCTAAGTACTCGGCTTACGACCGCACCAACCACAATGTGAATACGCAGTAACTTCGACTGGATGGGGTGCATATTCGCGTAGGCGACATTTGGAAGAAGCTCTTACTCTGACTTAGGGCGCAAGGCGTTTTTCCTTGGACCCTTAGTCAGAGTTAGAATTCCGAAACGGAGCCAAGCGAATATGTCCCCCGTTCCAGTCAGGCGCAAGTATTCAGATAAAAAGGATACTTATGATTTACCTGATCTTATTCTGGACATTTTTTAAAATAGGGGCATTCACATTCGGAGGCGGCTACGCCATGCTTCCCCTGATTGAGCAGGAAGTCGCCTCTCACGGCTGGATGTCCATGAAAGAACTCATCAACTTCATTGCCGTCAGTGAAAGTACGCCCGGGCCCTTCGCCGTCAACTGCTCCACTTACGTCGGGAGGATCGTCGCCGGGCCTTTCGGAGCATTCTGTGCAACCCTCGGTGTCGTCCTGCCCTCTTTTCTTATCATTCTCCTTGTTGCACGTGTCTTTGCCGCTTTCAAAAAAAGTAAAGCAATCGCCGGTCTCATGTCCGGTCTGAAGCCGGCTGTCGTCGGCATGATTGGAGCAGCTATAGTCACCACAGGAACCGCAGTCTTCTTCCCGGAAGGAATCCACGCGAACGTGCTTTGCGGCGCCGCTTTCTGGGTCTCTCTGGCTATTTTTCTTCTTAGCCTCTACCTGGCGGAAAAGAAGAAGCTGCATCCCATCCTGGTCATTGTCATCGCTGCGGGAATCGGAATCATCAGTAGTTTCTTCCTGCCTGTCGCTTAACAGTGTTCCGTTCTGTTTTTTCACCCTATTCTGCTTTTTATCTCTACCCTATTTGAATCAGATTTTTAATGTTCTTCCGGATTGCCGTCCTCATACATAAAGGAAAGTGTTTCCCAAATCTGATTAAAATCAAGGAGACATTCTTCCCAGATTCCTACTGGAATTTGGGAATGAAAGTCATAGGTGAAATAAGTATTTTTCTCAAAGTTCATGACAATAATGCTTTGGTTCTGGGGTGATATGACCCAGAATTCCCTTACTCCTGCCGCTTCGTATTTGGCCTGTTTGCGATTAAGATCATTCTTCCAGGAAGAAGGAGAAATCACTTCCACAACCAAATCAGGTGCTCCGATGATATGACCCTGCTGCATCTTGCTCCGGTCGCAGAGAACCAGAACATCTGGCTGCACCATTGTTTTATTGTCAGATGGATCGAGCTGCACATCTACCGGTGACACAAATGGCAGACAGGATCCTTTATGTCCCTGAATCCACTGATGAAAGAAAACGTACATTGCCCCAACGAGAAGCTGATGAATATTTCGCGGCGCAGCCATGTCATAAAAGACTCCGTCAATAAGCTCAACGCGTCTCTCGTCCGGAAGTTTATAATAATCTTCAATGGTATACTCTCCCGGTTTTTTCCCGAAAAGTTCTTTGTCTTTCAGAGGTGACGTTCCATAAATATAAGTAGCAGCCTCAGAAACCCGTTCCGCTTTTTTCTTTGGATTCAGTACAGATTCCAGTGCAAGAATCGTATCATACCTGGGCGACCTGGTAATTCCTCCCAGAACCTTCTGAACCGTTGAAGCCGGAACCCCGGAAAGATGCGCCAATTCCTCATTGGACAGTCCGAGTTCTTTTTTCCTCTGTTTCATTTCCTCAATTGTCATATGAAGTTCTCCCTTCTGCCCAACTGCAATCATTGCGTTCATATTCTTGTCATTTTTGGCGTCTTCTCTATTGTTATCATACCATTTATGATTTTAATTATCAATCCATATTTGGTCTTTTATCATCCGTTTATGGCATTTGTTTTCACAAAGCACTGAAGTATAAACGAGACGAAGCTCGCGTCGCTCGGTCACGGTTAAAACGGTCTCCGACATAAGCCGAGTATACCGGCAGCATTGAGTGGGTATATCCTAAAGGTCTAGTTTCGCGGCGCAGGCATATTTGTTCAGCAAAGCTGTCCGCATCAAAAAAGAGCCCATTCCGGTATTTCCTGCCGGAACGGGCTCTGATCATCTTTTTCGCAAGCTGCTGTGTTTATTACTTATCCGATCAAAAGCCTGCGCATTTTAGATCTTTTTTCCAGTTAATCCTTCCCCTTAAGAATCGGAGAAATATGCTTGTAAATCAGGAAAGTGATGACTACATCTATCATTCCTTTTACAAAAGTGAAGGGAACATTAAAGACCAGAAGGCTCTGCTCCACGCTCTTCATGGAAGGAATGATCGCCTGATATGCCGCAAGAATGGTTTCCTTGGGCATGAAGTTGTAGTAAACAGGATAAACGATGAAAGCATTGAACGGCAGTGAAACGAGCGCCATGGCAATTGCACCGATCAGAGAACCGATTACTGCTCCTTTCTTGGTCTTGTTCAGCTTATAAATGAGTCCCGCTACTCCTACGAAAGTCGCGCCAAGCAGGAAATTGGAAATCTCGCCGACGCCGAAGCTCTGAGATACCAGAGAGTGCAGGATGTTCTTGATGAGTTCGATCAGGATGCCGCAGACCGGGCCCATGGCGAAGGACCCTACCAGTGCCGGCAGGTCTGAGAAGTCAAACTTGATGAAAGCCGGAACCAGCATGGGAACCGGGAACTCAATCAGCTGCAGGACAAAAGCCAGCGCCGACAGGATACCGGTTACCGCGATAAAGCGGACCATTCTGCGTGAATCGTTTCTGGTCTTATGTGCTTCCGAATGTGTGTCTCTTTCCATTGCAAAGTCTGTCATGTTCTTGTATCTCCTTTCCTTTCCCGCATGTCGAAACCGGCAGGTGCTTTCTAGTCTGCTGCAGATTGAACTGTTATCCGCTGCCTCTGATCAATCAGATTCCCATTGATAAATTCATCATCTGCAGAATGGTTCCAATCATGCAAACCTTATTGGGGAGATCCACAGAAAACCAGCCAAAGTGACAGTCCCTTTGGCTGACCACTTCGACTGATATTAAACGCCCGGATCAAATCTCTCTGATCCGGGCGCCGGTATATGCTATGTTAGCTTATATCTTCTTCCATCCAGACTGTACTGTTGGTACCGGAGTCGCACCGGTTCGGCTGCTTTTTAGCAGGTCGCGGACTATACCGCCAGTGGGGAATTACACCCCGCCCTGAAGATCTCCTTATTTACTTTACTCCTGTATGATAGCCCCGAAAGCCTTATAAATCAAGGGTTTTCGGCATTTTTTTATTTTTTGGAAACTCCACAATTTTGCCGCTTTTCCGGCAAAAATCGTCAAAATTCTTCGTCAGGCGGACACAAAAGACCTTGTTCAGCTGTACTAACTCCTGCTGGATCAGCAGCAGCAAGTAAATCCTCTGTATGGTACCTGCCTTAACCAGGGCCGGATAGATCAAGCTCTGGATCTTCGCTTTCAGTTTGATTCCCGCCTTGTCCTCCAGGTAAACGCCATGCTCGTACAGGTAAGGCGTACCCTTGAGGATGATGCAGGGAAAATTCTTCTTCAGATAATCCACGATATTCGCATCAAAGGTCCCGGTCGCATTTCCATATTCATCAATTGTATGGAACTGCGCAAGGTCCATGTTCTGATCGATCGCCCGTTCTCTCTTTCTCAGGAAAACCTGCAGTCTGCTGATGCATATTGCTGCATGCTGCATGCAGTAGTTCAAATAACAAAACGAAACACGCTTTGCGAGTTCCGTTCGTTATCGCGGCGTTCGCCGAGTGGGAATGCAAGCATTCCCGTTCGGCTCGCTGTTCGCGTAAAAAAAGAGAACTCCGGCAACTTCTGCATTGCTAAGAGTTCTCTCTGGGATTTTTGATAATTTTTATATTTTTTCCAAGTGGTACCCCGTACCACTTACCACTTTAACGCGCCAAATTCAGATTATTCCGATTCTATTCCGGTTATCCGATCTCCCTCATTCTGTCCACGATGCTTTCCTTTACTTCCCTTCCATGCAGGGTCTTGGGAATAGCCCAGCCCAGCAGCAGATAGACAGGCAGTGCAAGGATAACCGGGAGCAGAGACAGGTGCGGGCTCAGGAACCAGAAGTTCCTGCTTAAGACACCTTTGACCAATGGATATAAGGCCAGAAGAACAAACAGCGAAATTGGGGCTGAGCCTGCCGTGTAGATCATTCCTTCTGTCACCAGTACCCTCCTGAGCTGACGGTTTGTCATGCCCACTGCCTGCAGGACCGCAAATTCCCGTTTGCGTGAAAGGATTCCGGTAAGAATGAGATTGACAAAGTTCAGCACGCCGATCAGGGTGATCACGACGCAGAGGAGACCTCCGATAAAAGTGAACATCCTTCTGAATGAAGTAAATTTCTGCAGGATGGACGTCCGGCTTTCATATTCCAGTCCGGTGTCCTCCTTAGTCGAGGATGTAAGCAGCTGTTCCGCTTCCTTTCTGTCCTCATTGCTTTTTACATCAAAAATGTAAAGCAGCTGTTTCAAACCTTTGCCGCTGTCTTTTTCCAGCGTCTCTTTGGGAAGGACCAGATTGTAGGCTGCTTCTTCATACCGTAAGCTGATCTGATTCGGAACGGACACATAGGCCGCGACCTTATAAGTTACGTCGCTGCCATGATCGACGTCATAGGGAACTTCTCCTTCGTCTGTGAACTTTGCGTAGGTCACATCAATGGTATCTCCGATCGCCGGCAGCAGGTCCAGGTTCAGGGGTACGCCGTCGTCCGTATCTACCGCGACAGCTATAGCATGGCTGTCCTGGTCCAGAACAGGAGAAAGTTCTCCGGAGATTGTCGTTAATTTTGAAAAGATTTCCGGATCAAAAGCTTCGACCAGGGCTCCGTTGCCGACAGAGTCTCCCCGCTCCGGCGCATGACTGTATGCTTCTTCCATTTCTTCCTGCGGGTAGCCGAAGGATTCGTACAGTTCCTGCCTTTTTTCTTTGCTCATCCAGTTAAACGCCTGGATATCGGAATCCAAGGTATAGGCGCCTCCGGACACGGCCATCCCGACTGAACCCCGGATCTTGCTGACTGTACTCTCATTCAGCGACGCTGCATCCTCCGCGCTTCCAGTAAAGTATTCCTTTCCGCCGACCACAAAATCCGTGCAGCAGTTTTCTTTCAGATACGCTTCGTCATCAAAGCCCCTGACGGTAATAAAGAGCATATTAACCAGTACAACCGCAAGAGACAGTGAGACCAGTACCGTCGCCATTCGTCCTTTCTTCCCGGTCACATAGGCAGCTGCCATTGAAAAAGCAGTGACACGATGCGTCTTTCGATCATGCGCGTTTCTGATATCCCTGTCCGTATAGCGGACTGCTTCGATCGGGGAAACCCTGGAAGCAAGCCTTGCCGGGCGGGAGCAGGAAAAGAAAACAGTCACAAGGGAAAAAAGCGCCGCGAAAAGGAAGATCAGCGGAGAAAAGCTGACTTTTCTGGTCGTGATCTCAGAATTTATAGAGCTTATCATGAAAGGCGAAAGAAGCGCACCGATCCCATATCCAGCCAGAAGTCCGACCGGCGCACCTGCACACCAGAGCATCCATGCCTGCTTCCGCACCAGTTTTCTCAGCTGGCGCGGCGTAACTCCGATTGTTTTCAGGAGTCCGTAATAGCGGATATCTTCATTCACAGAGATCTGAAAAACATTATAGATGATCAGATAGCCGGTGGTCATGATCAGGGCTATAAGAGCAAGAATGGCAATTACCGTACCCAGGCTGAGACTCTGAAGGAAGGATGCCGATTTCCAGTGCATACTCTGCCGGAAAGCCATATCACTCTTGTAGATGGATAAAGTTCCCGTAAAAATCGCCGTGAACAGGAGTGCCGTCAGTGCGATCGCCGCTGCCGCAATCCGGTTTCGTTTCCCTGCGAGCCTCAGAGAACGCTTTGCCAGTTTCTGAATACAATGCCTGTTATTTACTCTCATCAGAAAACCTCTCTGTATAGTCAAAGATCCGATCCGGATACGATCTGTCCGTCCTCGATCCTTATGATCCGGTCCGCGGTTTCCGCAATTTCTTCATTGTGCGTGATCATGACGATGGTCTGCCCGTATTTCTGTCCGGTCATTTTCAGAAGTCCCAGCACGTCCTGACTTGTCCTCGAATCCAGGTTGCCGGTCGGCTCGTCTGCCAGGATGATGGCCGGATTCGCTGCCAGAGCGCGTGCGATCGCGACCCTCTGCTGCTGGCCTCCGGACAGCTGGTTCGGCAGTGCTTCCTGCTTCTTCGAAAGGCCCAGAGTCCTGATCAGCTGGATGATCTCCTTCCGGTTGACTCTTCCTCCGTCCAGTTCAATCGGGAGCACGATATTTTCATAAACATTGAGAGTAGGAACCAGGTTGTATGCCTGAAAGACGAAACCGATCTTTCTGCGTCGGAAAATCGTCAGTGCTTCCTCCGAAAGAGAAAAGATATCCTTTCCATCTACAAAGACCTTTCCGCCTGTCGGCCGGTCCAGCCCGCCCAGCATATAAAGAAGGGTGGACTTTCCGCTCCCGCTCGTGCCCACAATTGCCAGAAACTCTCCCCTTTCCACGGAAAGATTTACTCCCTGCAGGGCGTGCACCGCCATTTCTCCTTTTCCGTATGTTTTTTTCAGGTCCACTGCCTGTAAAATGCTCATGTCTGCCTCCATATTTAACAAAAGAAAAATCAGTACCGTACCTTTCGTACAATACTGATTCTCGCATAACAATCTTTCCAGATTCTTTCCGGGCTGAAATAAATTCTTACAGTTTTGTCACTTTTCCTTCTCTGGCCGCGGAAGAAAAACAGAGAAAACCGTCCCTTTGCCGGGAACAGACGACACCTTAATGTACCCATCTTCTGCGGATATGATCTCTCTTGCCAGGTACAGTCCAAGACCCACGCCTTCCTTTTCCGACGATTTACCGGACCGGTAAAACCTTTGGAAGATCCGGGGCAATTCCTCTTCCGGAATTCCGATTCCGGTATCTCTGATATCAATCCGGGCAAAAAGTTCATAAGCCCGGCAGCTTATACACACCTTTCCATTCTCCGTGTACTTGATCGCATTATCGACGATATTGCCGATTGCTTCCTGGGTCCATTTCGGGTCAAAAGCGGCAGAAAGTTCGGTTGGTTCATATTGGAGCGCCAGTCCCTTTCCTTCTGCCTTTGGCCGGAACTGCCGGCAGACAGCCTGAAGGACCGGTCCCATGTTCCCTTCCTTGGGGACGAGCTGAATGATCTCGTTTTCCAGCCGCGACAGCTTTACAAGTGCGTCAATAAGGAAGCGGAGCTTCTCCGCCTGCGTGTGAATCGCTTCCGCGTTTTCCATCTGGTCTTTTGAAAGCGAAGATTCCTCTAACAGTTCACTGTACAGGACAAGGTTGGCGATCGGTGTTTTGGTCTGATGGGAAATATCCGCAATGAGAGATTTGATCCGGTCTTTCTCCTGCCGGGCCGCCCTTGCGGAAATTTCCGAAGTATTCAGGTAATCCGCGAATTCGGTTTCAATGCGGGAAAGCCTGCTCTCATCAAAATCTCTTTCCGCAAAGGTTCCCTCTGCCGCGTCCGACAGCATGACATCCAGGCTGTCGCACATTTTTTCCGTTTGATAGCGTTCTCTGAAATAAAGTACGGCAAACAGGACCGCGACAGCAATATGTGCAATCAAGAGGATTTTAATCATGGTCTTTCACCCAGGAATATCCGATTCCATATACTGTCTGTATTTCATCCGCCGCATCCAGCTTATCCCGGAGGCGCTTTACGGTCACTGACAGGGCATTCTCGTCCACATACTCAGCCCCGTCCGTCCAGATCCGGTCGATCAGCTGACTGCGGCTGACCGTCATACATGCATGATCGGTCAGTATTTTCAGCAGCTTCTGCTCTGTCTTGCTGAGTTCTGCATTCTGTCCATCGACGCTAAAGATCATATTTTCAAAATCAAACCGGTATTTTCCCTGTACGAAAATACTGCTTCTTACATCCTTCTCTTCCTGACCTGCTTTCCGGATCTGGGTCCGGGCACGGGCACGAAGAACAGAAAGAGAGAACGGCTTCGTAATGTAGTCATCCGCACCCTCTTCCAGTCCCTGCACGATATCCATGTCCGTATCGTTCGCAGTCAGAAGGATAACCGGCATCTGGGGCGCCTTTTTCTTGCATTCAGCCAGAAAATCCAGACCGTTCCCGTCCGGCAGATTGATGTCCAGAATGACCAGTATCGGAAGCGCCAGCGTGATCTGGTCCCTGGCAGATCTCAGGTTCATACACGGAACGCAGCTGTATTCCTCTGAAGTCAGTACCTTGCAGAGCCCGCGGTTCAATGCCTCATCATCCTCAACAATTAAAATCTGTTTCATTTCCATTACTCCGGGATATAGTTTTATTAATGTGAGAATAATCTATCAGCAAAGCTCTTTACTGCTATGCAGACATCACCTGCGAAAATCTGACGGGAAAGGAGAATACGCCGCCGGTTCTGATCGTTTATGGGAACCGGGATCACTATGTGCCTCGTTTCACTACAGAAGCATTTGTCAGTGATATGGAAGAGAAGGGTATCGTACATAAGACGATGGTTGTTCCTTTCTCAGACCACATCTTCGATCTGATGCCGGGAAATATTTGAACATTCTGTAATTATCCCGCTTTTTTATTTTTAGCTTTTAATGAGTTCAGCGCGTTTTTTATATTTGTTATTTATAAGGTTAACGCATTTTTTAATATTCTAGCAAGAAAAAACGGGCCGGTCTACTGACCGGCCCGACAGCATGGATGCTTCTCTTTTTATTTCGCATTTTTTTATTTTTCTTATTTTTGCGAATCGTTCAGCCACCTGGCTATATCAATGATTTCAATTCCTTCATACTGAGTAGCTTCATGTCTGGTTCGGGCAATTAGAACTTTGGGGTATGCATCCCTGATACTCAAAAGAGGAGAAACTTCTCTCTGAAAAGTCTCTTCTCTGGAAATATCATCGGATACTTGTATATAAGTCGTTTTCCCGTTCTTTATAGCTACAAAGTCGATTTCCTTCTGATACAGTTTTCCTACGTATATTTCATATCCCCTTCGCATTAGTTCAATTGCAATCAGGTTTTCATACAAATGTCCGTAATCGGCATTTCTGGTTCCAAGTTCGGCAAAACGAAAAGAAAGATCTGCAAGGTAATATTTCTTGTCCGATTCTAGATATTTCTTTCCTTTGATATCATATCTTTGAACCGGATAGAATAAAAAAGCCTGGCACAAATAGCGAATATAAGCGCCAACTGTCTTGTCATTTGTTTTATAAGCATTTGACGTAAGTTTAGATGACACATTCCGGATTGAAGTCTGATTCCCTGCATTATCCATTAAGAAATTGCCAATCATGATAAGAAGGTCTTCGTTTTCAACCTTAAATTTCGTCACGATGTCTTTTGCAATCGTCGACCGGTAGATACCGGCAACGTATTGCCTGGCAAGGTCCTCATCCGGATAGACATATGCTCCGGACATTCCTCCCTCCTGCACATAGGAATCGAAAGCATCGTCAATTTGT
Source organism: Eubacterium sp. (assembly GCA_036308545.1). Lineage (GTDB taxonomy): Bacteria > Bacillota > Clostridia > Lachnospirales > Lachnospiraceae > Bilifractor. The sequence continues at coordinate 19,677 of JAXJVN010000003.1, forward strand.
CTGCCCGGATAATAAGTCCTATATTCGCGAAAGGAAAACGGATACATGCTGATTTCACATACCCGTCCGCCAAATAAGGTCGCAAGATCACTGGAGAGAAGAAAAGCATTTGAACCGGTCAGATAGATATCAAATATCTCTTCATCATGAATGCTGTTAATGACTTCTTCAAATCCTTTGCACAGTTGTACTTCGTCAATGAGGAGATAGTTTCTCATCCCTTGTACGTAGTTCTCTTCTATATAATCGTACAGTGCATCCGCATTCTGAAGATTTCTGTATTTTCGGAGCGTCAGTTTAATTCTTACGATATTTATTTCTGCTTCGTGCGACAGAAGTTCTGAAAAAGCATCCATCAATTTAGACTTTCCGCTCCGACGAATGCCGGTGATTACCTTAATATCCGGAATATCCCTTACTGCAAGCAGTTTATCCAAATATGTCTGTCTCGTAATTAATTTCATTTGAGCCCTCATTCCACCGCTATTCAGTCACTGGTAAAAATAGTGATAGATAATTATTTTTCAAACTACCTCTTCTGAACAGAGAATACTCCATTTCGCAATTTTAATCAATTTTAGGATTTGCGAAATAAAATCCGAATTTTACTTCTGCATAAAACAGGCCGGTCAACTGACCGGCCGTGTTTTTATGTTCTTGAATAAGTCTTTCAAATATTTTCTGGTAAATTATCCTTGTTATTCCTGCAAAAATCGAAACGGTTCCTCATCAGCAATAAAATGCATCAGACTGTAAGCGCAGTTCAGAGAGACGCGCTCTTCTGACAGGATTCGCCGGCATTCCTTCCGGTCCGCCAATACGACCTGGATTTCCTCGCTGATCTCTTCAAACCGGTCGCTGATTTCCCCGGATGCATAGCCATAGACTGTAGCGCAGGATTCGTCCGTCATGCCGATCGTCGTAAAACGCGGCTCCTCATAGAGGGGATCTGCATGGATGGGATCAAGGACAAGACCGGTCTCTTCGTGCATCTCCCGAACAGCGGCATCATGAAAATCCTCTCCCGGCTCTACAAGGCCTGCCGGCAGTTCATATACAAAGTCGTCCAGCGGATAGCGGTACTGACGGATCAGTACGACGCGGTCGCAATTGTCTCCATATAATGCGTAAATGATGACGCCGTCTGCCGTATTCTTACGGGTGCGGATCTTCAGTTCGTCTATATTTTTCGCCCGGGAAGCCACCATATAGTGGCTTACATGTCCTTTGTCATTGTGTCCGTCCACCTCATACATGGACAGAAAGCGGTTCTCTGTCAGCTGGGTAATTTTATCTATCGTTGCCATTTTCTTCCTCCTGCAATAACATATTTTCATTAACCGTACCGATAGTTCTCCCTGCTTGCCTGATCAGCTGTTCAGAGCTGACTTTTCTTTCATTTTAGCGTAGTGCATCTTTAGTTCGCGTTTTTTATAGCGTAGTGCATTTTTTACTTTTTATTGCTCTGCGTTTTTTATATTAGTTGGATTTGAAAATGGATTCAAGTCGATAAACAAAATGAGCCGGTCAATTGACCAGCCCATTTTTTTAATACTCGTTTTTAACGCAGACACGATTTTGTTATAATCCGGAGCAGCGTTCTTCCGGAATAACGAAGTCAAACATCATGGGATCAGCATCTCCATCCCCCACCACCAGGTGTCGGAACCGTTCTCCGGTGCCCGGCATTTCCCAGATTTCTTCTGTTTCCGGGAGTTTCGTACGAATATTCTCAATAATTCTTTGCGGCAGATCTCGCGGAAGCATAAAGTCATCGTGCATGGATGCAATCTGCCGGATTGGATAGGCTGACAAGCTTTCCAGAACATGCAGGAAATCCTCCAGAGGTGTCCATCCGGACAGGCCATAGAGGAGTCGTCTCGCAACGGAATCTCCGGAAAAAAGTGTGCCGGTCCTTTCATCAAAGAGCATAACGCTGCCAGGCGTATGTCCCGGGATGTGAATGACTTTTAATGGCCTGCCGCCCAGGTTAAAACAGCTTCCCTTTTCAATTTCATGCAGCTTATAAGAGAGCCGGCTCTGTCCGGCAGTTCCTTCTTGGGGTTTGATCCCTCCTCCAAGCAGAAGAGGCCAGTCTGCTTTGTCCAGCCAGACATCCGTGAACTGATCATTTTCTCCTATATGATCTATATGACCATGGGTATTGACCATACGGAAGTCCTTCTGAAAATACTCCTTCAGAAAATCCGCGAAGCCGGGCACAGACGGAACCCCTCCGTCCAGGACAATTCCGTACTGTTCCCTGAGGATTACCCAGCTTTGCATCAGAGCGCCGCCGGGTGCCGTGGATTCCTTCCAGACCGGATGGCTCACGCTGAAAATCCCCTCGCCATAATCCCTGACGATAAATTCTTCTTTTCCTGTCTGTAACTTGTCTGCCTGCATTTCACCCATCCTCTGTTCCTTTTCCACGTAATCTGTTTTTTTTCACGTAATCCATGCGTTTTAGATGTTATTGCCAGATGTAATGGGTGTCTGACCATTCCCGTTCACTGCCAGGTACCTCAAGGAACGCTTATGCTTATCCTCCGGTCTTTCCCTTGTGAAGAAAAAGGCCAGAAGAGACGCTGCAGCATAAAGTCCCAGATACCGCGCCAGGCTTTCCGTTCGTTAAAAAAAGTCTCTTTTATCCGGCTTTCATTGGTTTAAGTTCTCTGTCATCCACTTTTCCATTCTTCTGACCCAGCCTTGTGCTCCGGTACCCGTACCAAGACCAAAGCCATGACTCCCGGAAGAAGCTTCTTCCATGAAAAACGGGATATGGTTTCTTTTTGCCGCCGCCTGCATGCTATCACCGTTCGACACCGGAATGACAGGATCATCGACTGCCCGCACAAGATAAGCCGGCGGGTAAGACGGGTCCATCTGCCGGGCTGCGTCATATTTCTTGATTCCGGTTTCTATGCCGGCCGCGCCGGCATCCCGAAGGCAGGCAAGGCCTTTCACCATATCGGATACAATCCAGGAGGGCTGCTGCCTGTGGATATCTTCCAGCGTCATTGAGCCATAGGGTTCTCCCGTCAGGTCCCAGCCCGTAATCAGAAGGCTGGCAAAGGGATGTAATATGCTGTCGGAAACAATGTCCCGCATTGGTAGGTCTTTTGTGATTTCCATTTTTTTCAGCGAAGTCCCTTCTCACGGAGTTCTTTCTGGATGTCTCCGATATGTTCCTTTTCCATGTCGATTTTCAGGAAGCAGAGTGCAGAGAGTGTAAATAGGACTGCCGGCCAGATTCCCGCCAGGAGTCGGATCGACATGACGGCGCTTGCCGGCTGTACGACCGTCTCGGCTGCAGTCGACTGAATATAGCCTGCCGCCGCCATGATGACCCCGGAAAGTCCTGCTGCCAGGCCGATACCGATCTTGCCGCCCATGGTCGCGGCAGAAGTGATGACGCCGTCCATAGGCTTGCCCGTTTTGTACAGGGCATAATCGCAGATCTCACCGGTCATGGGAATCAGAGCGATTGTCATCAGGACGGTACCGATGCCGCTGATGAAACGTCCCAGCATCGCCACCGGCATATTGGTATTGGCAATAAAAAGGATAATTCCGCCAATCGCGCCCATAAGGAGTCCTGTCACAACCGCCTTGCGCTTGCCTACCTTTTCAATGAAGGGAACCGCAAAGGGCAGAAGAACGATCGATACCATACTGGGCAGGTTCATCAGTGCCGCGTTCTTAATATCTCCAAATACATATTTTGCATAGTAATTCAGGACCGGGACAGCGGAAAGATTATAAAGGATCGTTCCTACACCCAGAAGCAGGAAATATTTATTGGTGAAAAGGTCTTTCAGTGTCTCTTTGACCGGAACCTTCTGTGTAAGATTTGCTTCAGATCGTTCCGTGACGGTCTCACGAAGGATCAGGGCGCCGACGACGGAAGAAAGGAGCGCCATCCCGGCAAAAACAGCCGTAACAGCGGTGTAGCCGAACTGGCTCTCATTCATTACAGAAAGAAGTTTGGGAACAACGAGGCCGATCAATACGACCGGAATCAGCGTGCCGTAGGCGCTGAAGACACCGAGCACGCTTCTCCCCTTGGAGTCCGCTGTAACCAGATTATTCAGTGTGCCGCAGGCGACCGAGATCATGGTTCCGAAAATCGGGTTGACCAGAAGATAAAAGGCTGCGCAGAAGAAGATCTTCTGTCCGGTAGAGAGTCCGCCCGGGCAGCTGAACAGCAGCATCATGGAAAGTGCCAGGCCGACGCCGCCGGCGATGACCCAGGGTCTTGCCTTTCCTATCCTGGTATGGGTCCTGTCTATGATCATGCCCATGATGATATCGGTAATGCCGTCCGTAATCTTGGTCAGCATCAGGATTAATGCTACCGCACTCATGGGAACGCCCATGGTGTCGGTGTAGTATACGTTAATGTAATTAGGCACATAGCCGCGTACCCTTCTTTTCTCCTCCTCTACACGTATAATGGACAGGGCAGGGTCGAATACCTGGGCCAGACGATTGCTCTGAATCCCGGGGACGGCATGCTCATTAACTGCATGAAGCCCCACTACTATCTTGCCGAGACAGACTGGGATGTGGCCGTCCTGCACTTCACCGGTCCCCTTGCCCCTGCTTATTCGGACGCCTATGAGAAGTCCGGACACCTCCGCTTCCACGAAGGAACTGACGAACCCTTCCATCAAAATCTGGAAAAGTTGCTCACAATCCTTTTCAATGATAACGCAGCTGATAATCTATCGATGATAAGATAACAGAAGATTTATCCGGAAAGCATCATAAAACCTTGTCGTAAAATCGTGAGATATTGCCATGGCCCTCCTGATCTGTTTCCCCCCTCATTAGAAAAGGCAGGCGAAATTGCTCTCGCCTGCCTGATCCTTGCATTCTATTTTCTATTTCTGAATAAAACGGTGAGCGTGATAAAAGTATGATGCCGGATCATTTCCTTGTTTTACCTTCTCACAATCTGCCATCATCAAAACTCGACGATTCTGTCAGGTGAATTTTTTCCTCTGTACAATGCTTCATCCGCGTCAGCAATCATCTTCCGGACATCTTCCATATTCCCGCTGAAGCCCGTCGTATATCCTGCTGTGATGGAAATCTTCTCGTCCGTTCCTTTAGGCGCGATGGAAGTGATATCCCGGACAGCGTTTTTCAGCCTGCTTTCAAATTCTTCTTTCTTCATAGAAGAGGCAATCAGGAACTCATCCCCACCGTACCGATAGCAGTCCCTGTTAAAATATTTTCTTAAGGCAGCGCCAACCTGACGGATCACGTCGTCTCCGCACAGATGTCCTGCTTCATCGTTGAACTTCTTGAAATCGTCCACATCCAGCATGGCAACACAGAGTTTTTTTCCGACAAAGCCGGGAAAATCCCTCCTGAGGGCGCTCCGGTTTTTTGCCCCGGAAAGATCGTCCCTGATTTCACTCTCCTTCAGTTCATTATTCTCCATCTCAAGGCGCCAGATCAGACTCTTGTAAAGATTTCCCACAAGAAAAACGTTCGTCACGATGCAAATTGCAGTAACGATGACTTTCTGCAGATTTACTCCGGAATAATAGAAAAAGCTTCCATTATCCGAGAAGAAGAACATGGAATAAAAAAGGACGACAACTCCGCTGCCGATTCCGCCCTGATAGCCGAATAATACCAGTGCAACATTCAGGATCTGAAATAAGATAAGATTCGGATTGGGAATCTTTAAAGTATAAACAAGCAGGCAGCCCAATGCTGTCACGGCAGCTGCTATCAGGATTCTTCCTAATATGGACAGTTTTCCCTTGGCGATTGCCAGTCTGTTAACCCAGTTCATTTTTTCTCCAAAAAAATATGATGTGTGTCAAAAGTGTGCTCTTTTATCAGGCTTCCGCCTTCATTTTTTCAAATTTCAGTTTGATCGCCTGCTCCGGCTCTGTCGGACGTGAAAAGAGATAACCCTGAATCTCGTCGCAGCCATATCTCTCCAGAAGCTCCGCCTGTTCCCTCTTCTCGACTCCCTCCGCAATGACCTTCTTGCCCAGCTTGTGTGCCATGTCAATAATGTTCGGAATGGTCGACCTGTCTTCCTCACTCAGATAGGCATCGATCAGCGATTTATCCAGTTTGACTTCTTCAGCCGGAATAAAGTTAAGGTAGCTGAAATTGGTATAGCCGGACCCGAAATCATCCATAGAAAGCGGACAGCCGATTTCCTTGATTGCTTCAAAGAAGCGGAAAGCCTCTGCCGAATTGCTCATGAGGACGGATTCCGTAATCTCGATGACGAGATAACGGGCGTCTATTCTGTATTTTTCAAGCATTTCTCTGAGGTAAGCAGGATAACCGGCATCCTCAATCTGTTCCGACGAATAATTGACGGAAACCGTTACCGGCTCTCTTCCTTCGTCTCTCCAGTCTGCCATCTGGCGAATGGTCATTTCCGTGGCAATTCTTCCGATTTTACGAATCCACCCGCATTCCTCAGCTACCGGAATGAAGAGTCCCGGAGAAATATTTTCTTCTTTCAGGCGCAGCAGGGCTTCATATCCCACGATTTTATAATCACTGATCCTGACCTGCGGCTGATAAACCAGCCGGAAACCATCATTCCGGATCGCGGCAGACAGGGCTTCCCTGATATGTCCTCTCTGTTCGGACTTCGTCCGCATATCCGGCGTGAAGAAAACAGCCAGATCTTTGCCCTTCGCCTTCGCTTCATTGAGCGCGGTCTCCGCATCGGATACTCTTTCTCTGACTTCGCCGGCTTTTACACCATTTACGATTCCTGCCGAAGCCAGGACGCCTATGGTCATGCCGTGCCAGACCACGCTGACATGGAAGATATTGCAAAGCTCCCGCATAATTTCATCATCCGGTTCAATCGTCTGATTCGGCAAAGCCAGAATAAACTCGTCTCCTCCGAAGCGGGCAGCAAAAACGTCTTTCTCTTCATGGAGCTTCTTCAGCCGTCTGCCGACTTCCTGCAGCAATGTATCACCGGCTTCATGCCCGTAATGCTCATTGATGCTCTTCAGATCATCAAAGTCCGCGGCAACGACAGCGGCATAGTCCCAGCTTTTGAGTTTTCCTTCCAGAACCTCCAGGCTGGAATGCCGGTTGACCAGACCGGTCAGAGTATCATGCTGAGCGGAGTAAATCAGCTTTTCATTTGACTCTTTCAGCTGAATGCTCAGTTTCTTCTCTTCATAAGCCGTACTGTAGAAAATGAAAATCAGAAGCAGAAGTCCGCCCAGGATTCCAAGGGAAGGAAGCGTCATCTTCCAGTCCAGTCTCTGCAGAAGAGGATAATCGTAGTTGTAAATGATCGAATCTTCCGGCGTGTCCTTTATTGAAATGCCGAATTTCTTCATTTCATTCATGTCGAACATAAAAACGCCCGGAACTTCCTCCGTCAGCTTCATGCCGCTGATGTCGCTGCCGTTTACGATATGGTCCGCAATTTTCGCAGTTTCTTCCGCTGCGCTCTTTTCGAAATCCATGACCATGCCGCCGGTGATTCCGGTATTGAAGCCTCCGCCGCATGGTTTGTAAACCGGAATCTTCGTATGACTGCCTATGAAGCGGCAGTCTTCCGCGACAGAATAATAATTTCCATCGAGATCATTGGAAGCCGACATGTACAGAAGCACCGTATGGTCTGTTACCGCTTCCAGTTTCTTAGCAAAATCATCCCGCGTCATTTCCGAAGTGTTCAGTGCTCCCGTTTCATACTCCGGGTGCTCTCTTTGGTACTTCTGAAATGCTTTATAGTCGCCCTGACCGGTCGCGGTGTTATCTATGATTGCGACAACCCTGCGGACGGATGGATTGATCTTCGCAGCCGCCCTGACCGTCTGGTCAATATAGGTTTGTTCGACCGCTCCGGTAATAAGAGGACTTTCCGCTGCGCTTTTTGCCAGCTCTTCATCATTTACCGCAAAAAAGCCTACCGGAAGACCTGAAAAGAGTTCATCCTCATATTCCAGTACAAACCGAAGAGCCTCGTCATCCCCGGCGATCACGCCGTCATAATCTCCGCTATTCCTGATAGCGGCAGCAATATAATCATGTATGTTCTGACTGTCGTCCTCTTTCATTTCTTTTGCATGCAGAAACAGGACGTCCAGATCCAGGTTATAACTGCGCGCTGTGCTGTCCACACCGTCAAATTCATGCCGAAAGCTTGGGAAGGTCGCGTCATAAGAAGCCAGGAAAAGCAGCCTGCCGTTATCGCCGGTATACAGGTCCGACATCTCATCCGTCTTCTGTTTCGTGCTCCGGACAACATTGTTCACAAGAAGCAGAATCAAGGAGGAACAGATCAGAAGACCCGCAATCACGGTAAAAATATTTTTCTTTTTTGAGAAAAATTTCATTCGAATATCACGCTTTCCCATATGACAGGGGATGTATAAAAAGTATGGAACCTGTATTGAACTTTGCAGGAATCTTTTTTCAATTTTCGTTCCGTTTTTTCTTAATAATGATAAATTCTGAATCCAGACAGAATGATATTTATTATCACTTCAATCCGCAGGATATGTCAATAGAATCTTTCAAAGGCAAAGAACTCCCGCACCTCCTTGGAGATGCGGGAGTTCTTTGCCCGTCATTCATAATGCCTTTCCGTTTTCTTATGGCTTCCATTCCACCCGGCGGGATATAATATTCTCCCTGTATGTGCCGGGTTTCCTTTTTTCAGGAATGCTTTGTATTTTTGACCAGCTTGAATACCGACGTGTCGGCATAAGTAATATCCGAAAAATGGATAAACAGAATATGCCCTGCCTCGGGCGCGGTCATGGAATAGCGCACCGAACCGTCGTAGGCATCCAGTATATCCGCCAGGTGGTCGCCCTTCTCCACAGCCTGCCCCGGCGTCACGTAACTCATGAAAAAGCCTGCTCGTTTTGTCCGGATGTTGAGAAGGTCTTCATCACGGACGACAATGGGAGCTTCCGGCTGCTCTCCTGTTCCTGCCGGCGTTTTCTTCCTGTTTTCTGAGCCTTTTTCCAATTCCGGACTTCTATGCGCACCCGCCTCATCCTTTTCTTTCTTCACTGCGCCTATGTCTGTGAGAAAGCGGACGATTGCATCTACCGCCTGGTCTGCACTTGCCTGATCGATGAAATCTGTTGAAGTCGTATAAATGGAAAAGGCATTGGTATCCCAGATCTGCCAGTTATAATTGAGCGTGGTCGTATCAAAGGGTCTGGTCTTCCTCAGCAGCACATAGGGCAGGCCGAACTTGCGCGCGTCCTGTACGTCCTCGAAGCCGGTCTCCATCATGCGGACATGGGGTGCAAAGATTCCGTTGATATAGAAAGAGGCAAACTGAATCCCATATTGATACTGCTGGGCTGTCCGGAAAAGACCGTCCGCAATGCGCTGGGTCGTCTCACCCTCATCATAGCCCGGAAACATGCGGTTGATATCGGTATTGTCAATGGTCCAGAAGCGCTTATGAATGTTGATGGAATAAGGATTGCCGCAGGGGATGACCATGATTTCCTTACCCGGATCCAGCTTTCCATCCTGTTCCAGTTCTTTTAGTTTTTTTACCAGCCGGGAAGCAGCGAAAAGCTGCTGATTCTCATTTCCTCGGAGGGCTCCGACGATGCAGAGCGTCTTCTCCCCTTCTCCGAACTGATAGCCCTTAATCCGGAAGTCATCGCGGTAGAGAGATTTCATGGAATAAAGTTCACAAATCTTCATTCTTTCCGCCTCCCTTCCGCATTTCAGGTTTATAATGAACCCCTTTCAGGATTCTTCCCATCAGGGAACCCTCCTGTACGACCGGATACTCGCGTATTGTAAAAAGCCAGCCGTCGTGCGGCGCACGGATATGGTGAATGACGTCTCCGGTCAGCGGGTTGATCAAGGTTCCGATCAGATCCCCCTTTTTTACATTTGTTCCTGCATCCGCTTCCTTGACAAAAATCCCGCTTGCCGGGGCATTCAGGAAATCTACCCCGTTAGGATCACCGGTAATGACGGGTCTTCTGACCGGATTTGTTTTTCCCTTCCACATGCCCATTGCTTTCATAGTAGCAAGGATTCCATCGGCAAGCTGCTCTCCTACACTCCTGGTAATCCGCATGCCTACGCCCATCTCCACGACCAGGGTGGGTACCCCAAGCGCATTCATGGTGTATGCAAAAGTAGCTTCCAGAACGGTCGCATTGGAATGAATCCAGATAAAATCGACGTTCATGGTCGACGCATAGCCCAGGAGCTTTCTCTCTGTAATCTCATTGATGCGGATCTGGGGGACCTCTGTCAGAAAAATATTGCTGGCATGGATATCCACAGCCAGCGAAGCGCCCTCTACATCCTTCACAATGCCATGTACCAGGTGCTCGTACATATCGCCGTTTTCATTCCCAGGAAAAATCCGGTTCATGTCCAGATCAAAGTCCGGCATTCCGCGCGTAATGGTATCAATCCCCATGGGGTTCATAGCCGGATAAATATCTACAATGCCCTGCAGCGCCTCCGGTTCTTCTTTTATCTTCTGCTGAAGGACAAATGCCGCGTACTGGCCTTCCAGTTCATCGCCGTGAATACCTGTTACGACACAGATCCGTTTATAGCCTTTGGGATTCTTTTCTTCCAGCAGATGCTTCTTCTCTTTCGAATCCGTGACACTGCCGGGCAGAATCCTCTGCTTGCGGATCCGAAGAACTTCATCCGCCGGCAGCTCAGCCGATACGATCGTCCTTATCATTCCTATTCCATCCTTCCATCATTGACCTACCGAAGCAACAATTCTCTGGTCCTGCGATACCAGAAGGCCACCTTCGGGGATAAAAACCCCCTGGTTGATCCTGCAGTCCAGTGCATCTTTTCCATAAGAAATAACCAGATGCCGGTCTCCTGCCGGAAATTCGTCTGCGGCAGGCACTTCAGAGTAAAGTGATGCTCCATGACCGGATTGCTGAAATCCAGCCGCATCTTGTAATGAAACTGCAATCCCAATCCTCCCGCCGGATTCAAAGACCCAGCCAATACATAGATTCTTTAAGAACCAGCCCGGATTCCTGCTGTTTTTCCAATCGTGCAAAGAAAATGGCCCTGGCTATGAACTGTTTTTACTGGGTGAAAAGCCCTTCTGCTGCTTCAATGATTCTGTCATAATCCATATCTTTTACTTCCGGGTCACTGCATTTTTCCAGGAAGCTGAGCTTTTCCTGATCGATTCCCGCTCCGCTCCTCACAAGCCGATAGCCGATCAGCCTTTTAATTGCCTCTTTCATCCTTGCTTCCGGGTAATGCATGCGGGCATACAGATCGACACGTTCCAGCCTTCTGCCGGTCTTGATAAAGTCACGTACTACTGCTTCGAAAATGCTGTCGTCGCAGCTTCCCCAGAAGGCCAGGATGTTGTCCCGCACCTTCTGCAGTTCCAGAACCGGTGCCTCTGATACCGCTGCTTTCCGGATCGCGTAAACCGCGAGCTGAATGTAAGAAAGCGCACCTGATCCGATTACTTCGCGCAGGATAACCGCATTGTTGTATCCCCTCTGCAAGTTGCTGATCAGAGAATCCGGATTGCTTTCGTCATAGCCATACCTTTGCAGAAAGTCTTCATTAGACTGATAGATATCAGGAATCTCCATCCTCTGGCAGAAGGACTGGTAAATGCTGTCTGTGTCGATCATGCTGTCAAAATATTTCGCGTACTTGCCAAGAGTAGTGTAAACTCTCTCTGTATACCTGCCCAGCCAGAAGAGTTCATTTTCCTGATTTACCGAGATAGTACCCATGTATCCTTGAAACCTCCCTATAAAGTCAAGTGATTTTCCTTTAAAATAAAGGATTTTTCAATCTTCCTCAGTTAAAGATGAGCCGATTGTCGTGAGCATTTCTGTGTATCTGGTACGAAAATAGCGTATTTTGGGTAC
>JAXJVN010000004.1:0-25671 GCA_036308545.1 Eubacterium sp.
GAGAGGTTCTGGTCACCATCCTCACATCCATTGCGCAGCAGGAATCAGCCTCCATCAGCCAGAACGTGCAGATCGGTGTGCGATACCATTACCAGGAAGGCAAGGTGTGCTCCGGTGTCCACAGGCTCCTTGGTTACAACCGTACACCAGAAGGTTCCCTCGTAATCGTGCCGGAGGAAGCGGAGATTGTTCAGCGCATCTTCCGGGATTACCTTGACGGCTATTCCCCGAAACACATCGCCCGGATGCTGGCGGAAGAAGGGGTGGACGGCAATAAGACCACTTCCGGCGGCACGGTATTTGAGCGTAACTGGAATGATCAGGGCATCACTTACATCCTGAAGAACGAAAAATACAGCGGAGACCTGCTCCTGCAAAAATACTACACGGTCGATTTCCTGACAAAGAAGGTAGCGCCGAACAACGGCCAGCTTCCTCAGTATTTCGTGGAAAACAGCCACGAGCCCGTAATTCCGAGAGAAATCTTCCAGCAGGTGCAGGCAGAGATGGCGAGGAGAAGAAAGCACTGGCAGGAATTCAAGTATTACCACAGCAATGTGCTTTCCTCCAAAGTGGTGTGTGGAAACTGCGGCCTGCCCTACAGACAGGTGAAAACGACATGGCGCTGTGATTCCAAAATGAATAAAAGCAGGCACCCGGACGTCGAGTGCAGGAATGATTCCATCCGGGATGACAGGCTGCGCCAGATCATCGTGGATGCCTTTAATGCCCTGCCGGAACGAAGGGACGAGCTTGTCAGGCTGGAGGAACGCCTTCGCTGGGGCGGGCTGGACAAGGCAGACGAAGTGCTGACCAGAATGGAGACGGCGATGGATTCTCTGGAAGAGGAGATCCGTGAAGCACAGGAGGCTGGCAACACAGACGCAGAAGAGAACGCGCGAAAGCAGCTGGCAGAGGTCAGAGAAAAGTGGGCAGCCGCATCTGAGCTGAGGGCGGTTTACGCCGACAAAGCCCTTCATATCCGGGGCCTGCAGGATCGTGTCAGGGCGATTGCGGAAGGAAGCGAAGAGCGCCCCTACCGAGAAAGCCCGAACGGACGGTGCGCGAAACCGGATCTTTTCTTCCGGCTCACAAGGCCGGGATACGCGGACGGCAGAGTGACGGAATGCTCCGACGACGATATTCTCCGGTTTATCGAGAAAGTCGAGATCGGTTGGCAGACGGTCACGGTGACTTTCAAAGCCGGGATCAGCGTGGAGCTGCCAAGGGAAGCATAAGCAAGAAACACGGCCCGCAGCATGGGAAAACCGGGAAAACCGGCCTGTGCTGCGGGTCTTTTTTCGTTTGGAGGTGCAATTAATCATACAGACCGTGCTCAGACATCATGAAATGTATACCGTCCTCAAAGCCCTGATAGAGCAGCACTTCTTTGCTAAAACGACGCAATAATCTGGGCAGAATCGCAAATAAACCGGGGGTTTCGTTGCCGTATGTAGGGGCTGTCCTTATGCTTGGTGAGTGGGTTCTCTTCAGTCTCCTTATGGCGGACAGGAAATACGAAGCGGCGGAAAAGACACTGGATGACGCAGAAACTTATGCAGAAACCACCGACGACGATAAGGTTAATCTTCAGCTTCAGAGAGCATCTCTCCTCGTATCGCAGGCAGAACATGATCCGGAGAAGAGAGACGATTGCTTCAAAGCAGCAGAGGAACTCCTGGAGAAGAAGCTGAATATCCGCAAGCTCACAGGTCCGCAGGCCGTTCTGGTACTGCAAACCCTGGCTGAGGTTTCTCTTAAGGCGGAGAATTATAAGAAAGCTATTGCCTGCGCGGACTATACGCTGAACGGACTTCCGCCGGTTTCAGAAATGCGTACGGAGTCATCTTCTGCGGATAGAGGAAATGCTGCAAACAGAGAGGTTCCGAATCGTGAACTGACACCGGATGAACTTGACGAGCGTGTGAAGGCGGATATGGCCCGCATCCAGGAGAAGATTGATACGGGTGAACTCAGTGATGACCTGGGACAGTTTGCGGAGATGGAATATGATGAGGACGGCAATCTGGTACCTAAATATGACGATACCCTCTTTGCAGTCCTGAATGAAGAGGATGATGCTGCAGCTTCAGGGGAAGAACGGTTCGGATCCGGAAAAGCGGATTGGGAAGTCACAAGAGAGATCAGGGATAAAGCCTATTTCACCATGCTTTCCGCTTATCTTGGATTGGAAGATTTTGCAGCAGCCAGGCAGTATGGTGACGCCCTCAAGAGCAGCCCCAACGTCTACTATAAGTATTACGGCATTTATACTTCCGCTATGATTGCCGGCAAGCTGAAGGAATCCTCGGCGGAATACAAATATGCGGAAGCCATAGCCTTCTTCCGCAATAAAGCGGTTGAAAACCACGAAGATGTGCTTTCAGTTATCTTCCGGGCAAGACTGTACGCAGAACAAGGAAAGTATGAGAAAGCTTCTGAGCTTGCCAGCCTGCTTTCAGAGGAGGATCAGAAATCATTGAAACGTTATATAGACCAGTGCAAAAATTCCTGAAGGAAACCAAAAAGGACGGTGGTGAAATGACGTGAGTATTTTTTCAAAAGATATTGTATTGGATGAAGGAGCCTTCGACACGGCTGTTTCGGATTTCGAAGCATTGGGGGCACAGATTCAGCAGCTGAGAAATGACGTCGATGGCATGATGAACGATCTGAGGGCGGGCTGGAAGACACCGGCAGGACAGAAATTTATCAGCTCTTGCGAGTATAATCTATACAGGCCGCTGGATGATCAAAAGCTGGTAATAGATCATATAGCGAAGTCTCTGAAAGAGTCAAGGCAAGCTTATGAATCTGTTTTCAGCAAATACGATGAACTTCAGAAAACCATTAGCAAGGCAAAGCAAAATCAATAAAGGGAAACGAAAAGGAGAAAAAATTATGGCTGATTCTACAGAACTTACACATGCAATTATTAAGAATGCTTCCGGTGCTGTTGATACCTATATAGGTACGGCAAACAGCTTGTATAGCCAGTTGACAGATCAGATTAATACGCTTACCGGCTCAAGCTTTATCGGAGATGGTTCAGATGGGTACAAGGCTTTTTTCACCGAGAAAATCGTACCTGCCCTGACAGATAACCTTACAGCCGGGGATTCTTCCCTTACAGCAAGTATTAAATCAATCCTGGAATCCATAGAAACGACGATTCTGGATACCGTGGATCCTAAAATTGGCGAAAGCAACCGCAATGCCGGTTCTAATGCAGAGAGCTGATCGTTCAATTAAAAAAATCCAAAGCAGTTCTTAACAGAGCGCTGCAAAAAAGCAGAGCTTCATTCATAAACAGGAGAACAAAGAAATGGCAGATTGTGTATATAAATTTCAGGAAATGAAAAATGCGGCAGCAAGTATCAGAAGCATTGCAGAAAATTATAAAAATGCTGCGAATACGCTGGAGTCTGATTTTATCAGTGCGACAAATGAATGGCAGGGTGCCAGTAAAGATGCCATGAAGAATTTTATTTCCGGGCCCGTTATGGAATATACCCGTGATACGGTTCCGCAGCTTTTGAATGCTTTTGCGGATATGCTGGACGCGGACGCAGAACAGATGAGCAGTGCTGACACACAGGTTGCTGAAAATATTCCGACATCACTGGGCGGCTGATGAGAGCTGAAAACTTACCGTAAAGAAGGATATTTATGGATGAGAAACTGGAAAACATAAATATTGAAAAGCATAAGGAACTCTTCGAATATGAGATGACGGAGGTACTCCTCAATCTCAAGGGAGAGTTTGCGGTATTCTCCGGAGAAGGGACGAAGTTTAAGGAAGATCATGTTGATGACCTGGACCTGAACGTAGAAATCGCTAAGATGCCTGAACTTGAGATGGAAGAGCAGAAGTTTTCTGTTCCTGACGCTGCTTACCGGCAGCCGGGTCTTCCTGCAGAAGTGAAACTGGAAGAAAAAACTCCGGAACTGCCGGACACCTCTTATTCAAAGCCTGAGATGGCAGCTTCCGTAGAAATTAAAACGAAAGATTTTGATCTTCCGGATGCTTCTTATCAGGCACCGAAGCCAATTTCAGTGCCGGAATCGGAAACGAAAAGCTTTGATCTTCCGGATGCTTCTTATCAGGCACCAAATCCGATTCCGGCAGTGGAACTGAAAGCGAAAGTCTTTGAATTTCCGGATGCTTCTTACCAGGCGCCGAACCCGATTCCGGACCCTGAACTGAAATGGAAAGAAATATCGCTGCCGGATGCTTCCCTGACGCTTCCGGATTTGAAAATGGAAGGAAAGACGGAAAGTCTGCCGGAAGGGAAGAAGGTTACGATTCCGGATACTGCCTGCAATGTACCTGAGATAAAATCCGAAGTAGATGTGGAAGAAAGAGTGTTCGTCCTTCCGGATACCTTTTGCAGCCTGCCTGAGATGAAATCTGATATAGAACTGGAAGAAAAAGCTTTCAGCCTTCCGGATACATCCTGCAGATTGACTGAGATGAAATCTGAAGTAGAACTGAAAGAAAAAGAATTCAAGTTCCCGGATACTGTCTGCAAACTGCCGGAATTAAAATCTGAGGTAAAACTGGAAGAAAAAGCGTTCAGCCTGCCGGATACCACCTGCAGACTCTCTGAGAAGAAATCAGAAGTTCAGATGGAAGAAAGAGCGTTCATGTTCCCGGATATCTCCTGTAAGCTGCCGGAAGTAAAATCTGAGGTGGAACTGAAAGAAAGAGACTTCAATCTCCCGGATACTTCCTGTAAGCTTACGGCTATGAATACCAAGATGAAGCTTGAGGAAAGGAAATGGGATCTGCCTGATCTTCCGCATGTCATGCAGACACCGCATATGCAGGTTGAGCTGCAGGATCTGTCTGTAACGATTCCCCCGGTGAAAGCACCTTCGGATTTCGCTTCCGCTGTTGATACGATCAAATCGAATCTTTCCGGTGCGAGAAGAGAAAAGGAAGAGGCTGAACAGAGATTCCTGAATCTTGCGGAACAGGCTTTGCAGCAGGGTGAAAAATTCCAAAGCGAATTTGATAGTATGATAAGCAGGCTTAAGTCACAATTGCTATGAGGTAGCACAGTTGGAAAATAACAAGATACTGATCGGTGTTCAGTTCACAGACCGGAATACAAATTCCGAATATTACCATTACAATATCGAATTATATGTTCTGCGGGACCTGCCGCTGTACCAGCTGCTGGAAGGAATCCGCTACGGCCTGGATAAACTGGCGTCCGGAGATTCCGAATACCAGGATATTTATGAACGCTGCAGAGACATTTATTCTGCATGCGTCACCCGGACTGCGGATGACGGAGGCAGACAGTATCTGACGCATGTTACCTTCACTTCCTTCAACAATACGGAGGCGGAGCAGCTTCTAAGAGGCGGGGAACGGGTAACCTTTTATCTGGATCTTCTGACAAAACCCATCTGTGATTTAGGATTTATTACGTCCAGCCGCATTATCTTCGATGCGACCGGCACCTTCGTACCAAAAGGAAAGCTCGATACGTCCAACATTATCGAAGCCTTTGACCCTAAGCGTGCGGATAAGATTTTTTTTCCGGAATATAATATCAGCAGCCGCCAGCTTTATCGCTTTGACGACAGTCCCGTAGAAATTATTGACCCCGGCGAAGCGCCGCAGAAGCCGGACAATAATCTTTTTCTCATGCTTTTGCCTTCCCTTGTGACAATCGGCATCCTGATCCTTGTCCGGTCTGTTTTTATGAGCGGAAGCCCGGCAGCGGGGATTCCCATGGTCATGCTGAGCGCAGCTCTTGGTGTTACAGCGATCATCACGACAAGCATAAACTGGAAGAAGCAGCGACAGGATTATGAAAAAAATCTGAAGGACTGGCGGGTTCATTATCAGAATTATATTGATCAGCTGCTGGAACGGATCGGAGAGCGGCAGGAGAAAGATACGGTCATGCTGGACCGCCTTTATCCGGATGTCGTGTCGCTGATCAATCAGGACCGGCGCGGGATCTATTCTATGAACGAGAATCTCTACAGCAGGTCTATGAAAGATGCGGACTTCCTTGCTTTCCGCATCGGACGTTCTGATCAGGTGGAGAGTATGTTTCCGGTGAAGGGGAATCCCAAGGAAGTCGTATTCTCGGATTCCTGCTTCGATTTTGATACTGACCCGGATGGAAAGAAACATCTGCACATCTATCTCAACAGTGAGCTTACCGAAGAAGAACAGGAAAAAAAGGAGAACCTCTGCCATCTGCCTTCGCTGATTGCGGATCAGACGCATAATCTGAAAAATGCACCTCTTCTCTATTCCCTGAATCATAAGGGAGCACTGGGCATTGTCGACTACAGCATCGACTCCCCCTATGCCTATTCCAGGTATTTTATTTCCCGCATGGTTTTCGAATTGTGCTATTACCATTCGCCGGAAGACCTTCAGTTTGTCTGCTTCTTCAATGAACGGCACAGCTGGCTTGAAATTGAAAAAACGATGAACATCTATAAGTTCATGCCGCATTTCAGAGGCCTTTTTTCGGATAAATCACAATTCGTCTTCAATCAGGAAAGCGCCGGCATGGTGCTGAGCAGCCTGCTCAATATTATGGGAGAACGGAAGGCGGCCGCATCGGATGAAAATGCACCTGACCCGCTTCCGCATATTGTTGTGCTTGTCTTTGAGGAATATGGACTGAAAGAGCATGCTTTCGCGGAATTCCTGCCCAAAGGACCTGCCGGCATCAGGGACGGACAGGCGGACCTTGGCCTTACCTTCATTTTTGCGAAAAAATATAAGGAATATCTGCCGGCATACTGCGATGACATTGTATGCTTTGACAGTGGGAAAAAAACAATTACGCCCCATGATGACGTCAACAGGCGCAAAATCTTCCGCCTCCCCCAGGATGCTGAAAGCAATATCCGTCAGCATTATATTGAATTTATGAAACGGTCTGCCCGTGCCTATCGCTTCTTCTCCTCGATTTATTATGCCCATATTGCGCAGAATGGACGGGTTCCTTCCACAGTCAGTGCATTCGAGATCCTGAATCCGGGCAAGAGCAGTCTGGAAGAGCACATTGAGGAGAACTGGGGCTTTGGTCAGAACAGGAGACCGGAGGACGTAACCGCGACCCTTAAGGTTGCCATCGGCCGGACTGAAAACGGAACGGCATGGCTGGACCTGCACGAGAAAGCAGATGGACCGCATATGCTGGTAGCGGGTACGACCGGGTCCGGCAAGACCGAAACGGTCATCACTTATCTGATTGGACTCTGCATGCAGTTCCGACCGGACGAACTGAACCTGCTCCTTGTCGATATGAAGGGCGGCGGCTTTACCAAGAGGATCGGCAATCTGCCCCATGTCGTCGGACAAGTTACGGATGTAGACGGAGACGAGAACGGAACCGGTGCGGAATATATGCTGAACCGCTTCCTGCAGGCTATGAAGTCCGAGATCAAGAGGCGCAAGCTTTTATTTAACCGCATGCATGTAGATAGCATTGATGATTATATTAAGGCATGCAGAGATGTGGAAGCTTTCCTGGAGCGCAAGAAGATTACCGGCCCGGAAGCAGAGCGGATGAGAAAGACGGCTGTGGAATCCCCCCTGTCCCATCTTATCCTTGTCGTAGATGAATTTACGGAGCTGAAACGCTTCTCCAGCGAAAACAGCAATATTGATTTCATCGGAGAAATAACAACGATAGCCCGCGTTGGCCGAAGCCTTGGCTTCCACATCATTCTGATCTCTCAGAACATTGAAGGCGCCATCACGGACGATATCCGGGTCAACTCCAGGGCAAGACTATGCCTCAAGGTCGCTACGCGCCAGGCTTCCAAGGAAATGCTGGGAACAGAACTGGCAGCGTCGCCTTACATGCCGGGCAACGGCCGTGCCTATCTTCTGGTTGGAACCGGGTCCAGGTTTGAGTATTTCCAGTCCGGCTACTCCGGCAGCGGCACCATGGAGGATGTTCCGGTCGAACTGACCCTTGCAAGCAAGACAGGAGCCTATACCTCCTTCTACCAGTCGGAACGGGACAATATCAAGCTGGCACAGAAGAGGGCAGCCATGAAGCGGGAAGGAACGATGCGGACACAGCTGGAGGCGATCAACGAAGCCATCTGTGCAGTTTATTCCGTCAAAAAAGATCAAATAGCCATGCCGCATATGGTATTTAATGCACCGCTGCCTTCTGCCATCGCTATGGACCGAGAGGGCAATGTAATCGAAACAGCCAGAGAGAGGAGGGCGGATTAAGATGGAACTTGCAATGGGTCTTTATGACGCGCCGCAAATCCAGCAGCAACCTGTCCTTTACCTGGATCCGCTCAAGGCAAATATTGCTGTTTTCGGCGGACCGATGACAGGCAAGACGACCTTTATCGAAACGTATCTGGTCCGCATCAATGAGAAAAAGGAATTCTCAGACCGGGAAAACACCTACATCATTGATTTCGGCGGAAATCTTGGAGATTACAGCCTCTTAGGCAGCGTATGCGCCTGCTTCGACAATTCCAATGAGGAAAATATCAAGCGGATCTTCAAGACGCTGGACAGGCGGCTTGCGGAAAATGCAGAGGCGCTTGGGAGCAGCAGCTACTACAGCCTCTACTGCAAGAAACCGGAAGCCTGCCCGACCCATCTGACCCTGATCATAGAAAACCTCAATGCTTTTCTGTCAGACGAACGTTATGCGGCTTACCAGGACCGGCTGATGCGGCTCTGCCGTGACGGCCTTTCCAAGGGCCTTACGGTCATCGTAACTGCCAATGACGTGAGCGGGACCGGCCGTCTGATGGCTAATTTCGGACAGAAGATTGCTTTTGAAATGGCTGCGGACAGCTATTTCGATATTTTCAGTTCCAAGATCAGCCCGCCCATGAGGCTTCCCGGAAGGGGCCTGGTTAACATCAATTCAGAAATTTACGAATTCCAGTGTTTCTTTCCATATGTATCCGATGAAGAATCAGAGCTTCAGGACCTGATCCGGGAAAGTAGAAAGGAATCGGATCCCGAGCATATGCTCGCTTTTGACGGCGACCTGACCAGAGAGAATATCAGTATTTTCTGCCCGGATATCCAGGACTATCAGATGGATGGAAACGTGATAGCCGGTCTGGACTACTATGAACACAAACCGGTTTATGTTAAGATCGGCGAAAGCAGGTCCATTGCCATCTATGGCAAGAGGCAGTTCGGCAAGACCAATCTTCTGACTCTGCTGCTGGAACAGATCCTGTCCCAGAATGAGACGGCGCGAGTCGTTCTCCTGGACGACGGCAGGCATCAGCTGGAAAAATTCCGGGAACTTGGCAGAGATACCATATTCCTGAACAGCGTGGAAACCTTCCATGATTACCTGACCGAGCATGGCTACGGGGGCAGAAGAAGTGTAAGGACAGTCAAGTCAGCAGTACCGCCAAAGCCGGTAAGTTCCGACATTTCTCCGGATACGCCCTTTACGGTCTTTGTCCTGCAAAGCAAGGCTCTTTATCAGTCTTCTGTGGATGCTGTTTATCTGATGGGCGACTGGCTGCCGGAAATGATCGGCAGCGCAGAGGATAGAGGATATCTCTTCATTTTTTCCGACGTCCGCAATATTTCTTCGCCTGAAGTCCGCATGCCCTTCAATAATGCCATCTCCATGGCTTTTCTTCTGGACAATATCGGTGAATTTATCAATGATAAAGGAAGCCGGTCCGTCTTCGGTGAAATGGACCCCAAGGAACTGAAGGCAGAATATGCCAAATGCTCTGTCGGAGACGGTTACGCATATGATGTGGAAGCAGACAGCCTGACCAAGCTGAAATTTATCAAAGCGGAGGAACCGAAACAGAATGGATGAACGTTTTCAACTCCTGGATACCAAGGCCTTTGACCGGGCACTTTCAAAGAAGCAGAGCCTGATCAATTCTTATGATTCAATCAATAATGAATATGACCGCATTGTGAATGACCTGCTTAAGAACTGGAAAGGGAGAGGGGCAGATGCATTCAAGAAGGACGCTACTACAGTCAAAACGAATCTGACCGGTATATTCGATATCCTGAAGATCATGTGCGATACGCTGACCGATGCAAAAACAGTTTTCACGGAATGTGATACGGTAATCGGCGATTTCAACCGCAATCCAGATTCCGGTTCTGACTCCGGTTCTGGAAGCTAAGGGGAGACTTTTTTTCTATGTCTGCTTTATTTGAAGCTTATAAAATTGCCCTGCTGGATTCGTCCTTCTTCATGACACCTTTTTCTGATGCAGTCAGAGACAGCCTGACCAGGGTCAAGGTCTATGCGGCGGATACCTTCAACAGCGAAATTGAAGAGTACCGCAAGATCCTGTCCCCAAACCGCCAGAAGCTTTACGATGCCAACGTGCGGTTCCTATCGGAAAATATACGGATCAATACGCTGAATCTGGATACGTTCGGCGCAGAGTCCGAACACCTTCAGAATGATACCTGGGGGATTGTATCCCTTCTGGTCAATTTTCATGCACGTTTTGTCATTCTCACGGGAAATCAGCTCCTGATCCAGAGGATTGTCATGAATGGGCTTCCGGTTGATATTTATGATTTAAGCAGCGACAGCTTTATCTTTGCTTCTGCTTTTTCTTCCTTAAAAGGGCGTTACAGTCTTTCTAATGCAAAATGGATCGATGAACCGGAGGATATTAATACAGGAGAAAATTCGGTCCTCTATGATCAGAAGGGGCAAAGCGTTAGACTGGGAAGCGAGATCAGGTCCGGTCTGGAAGCAACCCTCTATCGCGCAAAGGGAGAGCCGGATACCATTGCAAAAATATTCAAGAAGGACAAACTGTCAGCCGACAAATTCCAGAATATCAAAGCGCTTGTCGCTATGAAAGAAAAGCCGGATACCGACTGGGCTGTTTTTCCTGAGAATGTCCTTTATTATGATGCGGACCTTTCAAAACCTGCCGGCTTTACAGAGCATTTTGT
The DNA here is from genome assembly GCA_036308545.1 of Eubacterium sp. GTDB lineage: Bacteria > Bacillota > Clostridia > Lachnospirales > Lachnospiraceae > Bilifractor. The sequence goes on from JAXJVN010000004.1 coordinate 10,937, forward strand.
GAATGCCGGAGGCAACCTGGACGGCAATCCGCTTTTTCTGGGTGATCCCTTCAACGTACCTGACGAGTACCTGGAGAAAAAGCAGTCCTATGCCATCGAAATCTGCCTGAAGATTGTCCGTCAGGTCTGCTATCTCAATACGCTGGGCTTTTTTATTTCCGATTACAACCTGGGCAACTTCGCTCCCAGCCTGACAGACGGAAACCGCATGCAGATGTGGGATACGGACAGCTTTGGCTATGGATCTTATTTCGGCAAGTTTTTCTCACCGGATTACGTTGAAAGCAGCCTGCATACGCCTTATGATATAAAAACAAAGGAAGGCGCAGTCAGCATCTGCAATGATGCGCTCTATCAATTCGTCTTTATGATCCTTTCGCTTGGGGATTCTCCGATCAGTGAAAGGAAGAAGAGCTTTAAATACGATAATCCCAGTTACTTTGCCCAGTTTAAGCGGAAATTCTTTCCGAAGAGTCTCTGGAACCATATGGAAGAGGTTTTCCGCGGGACCAAGCCTCCTTCTGCAGAGGCATTGATGCACCGGCTTCTTTACACCCTTCGCATGCTGAAAGAAAACCCGAATGCGGACAAGACCTTCCGCCAGCTCTTTATTGAGGCCATACCGGGCTATGAAGAAACATTGCGCCAAATGGAAGAGGAGAAAGAGAAAGCAAAGAGAGCAGAGTCGGAACAATCTGCTAATGCAGACAGTGGAAGCCAGAATTTTAATAACTGCGCGTCCGGCAGCGGCTTTTATCAGAATGCGTCCGGATATGGCAGCAGCGGGCAGGCGTACGGAAGCAGCCCGGCAGGCGCTTATGGAACTGCTTCCGGTCAGGGCAGCACGGACACTTACAGTCAGAAGACTGCATTTGGCACGATGAATGTATCCGGCAGCAATGAAAATCCGTCAGGTGAGGGACAAAGCACTAACAATCCCGCAGGAAAGAAGAAAAAATCGAAAGGAAAAATCATTTTTATCATCCTGCTCATTGCCATCCTTGCTTTCTTTGCCTCCTTCTTCTTAACGGAGGTATATGGAGCTACCTCTCTGGCAGAACTTGACGCAGCGACAGCAGGCACTTACGATTCCCCCTGTTCTTACGATCCGGACCAAACGTGGACAGACTGCGTTTCGCAGGAATATAGTTATTGGGAATAGTTGAAAAAGTTAAAAAAGATTTGCTCAGGGCAGATTCGGAACAGCAAAGAAAGATTTGTTCAGAATAGCTTCAGAAGAGCAGGGAAAGATAAATAAAGAATAGCTTTAGAATAGAAAAAGAAAAAATTATTCAGAATAGTTTCAGTATAGAACAGATAAGATATATGCAGAGGTGCAGGACCGAGCATCAGAAAGCGGAGATGCGTTATGATTACAGAAGACAGAATTATGGGATTTAATACATCGAAGAGGCTTCCAATTGTTTTTTGCCTGGACGTTTCCCCTTCGATGGGCTGGAGGATTGGCAATAACAGTTCCTCCATCGAACTGCTGAATGCTGCGGTCAGCAATTTCATCAGTGAACTGAAGCAGGACCCCAAGGCCAGAAGTGCGGCTGAGATTGCCTTTGTCACATTCAGCACAAATATCGAGCTGGATACGGAATTTGAATCCGTCAACACGATCCGGACGCCTTTCTTTGCCCCGGTCGAGCACGGCGGGACCCAGATGGCTATGGCAGTCCTTCGCGCGATCCAGAAGATCGAGGACCGCAGAGCCCAGCTGGAAAACAGCGAGATTGGTTATTACGCACCCTTTCTGGTCATCGTGACGGATGGAAATCCGGATAAAAACGACGACCTTGCCAGGTATAATCAGGCTCTTTCCCTGATCCGCAGCCACTGTGATTCTCATATCGGCGCTTCGGAAATCATTGTGCCCTTCATCATCGGAGTCGGTGACCATATCGATCCGGAAACCCTGAATACTTATGCAAAGGGCTTTACAAAGGGATATTTTTCTATTCGCGGTAGCGCTTCCAGTGCCCAGGTACAGTTTAATAAGGTCTTCCAGATGATCGGAAACAGCACCAAAAAGAGCATTCACCTGAACGGCTCTTCTTCCGAAGTCATTCATACGATTCAGAATGATATGAACGACCTTTTGCGGGATCTTGCAGGAGAATAATAATCTTTCATTAAAATCCTTCATTCAAGAACCCCGAAAAAAGTTAGAAAGAAAGGAAACGGAAAGTGAAAAGCTGGAAGCACGTCGAATATCTGCAGAAAGGTCTGTCGCATTTAAAAGACGGTTCGGACTGTCAGGACAGCATAAGAGTCTATGAAGACAAAGAATGTATCACAGCTGCGCTTGCGGACGGTCTGGGATCGCTGAAGGCTTCCGCATTAGCAGCGCAGACTGCCACAGAAACTGTCTGCGCTTTTTTTGCAACTATCAAGGAGCCTTTAAAGCGCTTTTCCGGAAAAAAAGGCCTGGCAGACCAGCTTCTGAAAGCCGTCGTTTCCAATATCCGTAAAAAGGCTGCAGATTCTGAAATCCCATTAAAAGAAATGGACTGCACCCTTGTTTTTGCATGCATCCTGAAAAAAGAGAATCGTGCCCTGATCGGAAGACTGGGAGACAGCACGATCTGTATCATTGCAGGTTCGAAATCGACTGCCTGGAATGACGGCAGCGAATCGGCGAACGGCACAAACGCTGTTCTTGATACAGATGCCTCAGATCACTTTGAGATCAAAGTTCTGAATTTGGAAAATTCCGGAATCGAGGGTTTTATCCTTTCTTCGGATGGTCTGGAAAATGAACTCTATATGAAAGGCTCCGGCCATGTGAATAAGAACGCGGAGTTTTTTTTCAACGCCTGGTACCTGGCAGAAGATCCAGGGATGTTCATTGAGGAGCGGATCCGGAAGCTGACCTCTATAAAAAACACTCCCTATGACGATGACATCAGTATTGCAGTTCTAAGCCGGGCGAACGGAAGCATTTCACTTCCGGAAGATCCGACCTGGCTTTGCAGCTGCGGCAGCCGGAATCCTCTGGCTGTGACTTACTGCCAGAAGTGCGGAAAAGATTTCTCTGTACTTTACAGGAATATCCGCTTCAAGGAATTCGGCGGGAAGGCAGCGTTTTTCACCAGAATAAACGAAGAACCGGAAGAAGAAATGCGGATTCTGGGGGAAAGTGCGAAAGCAGCAGCGGTTCCTGCTCCTGTAAGCAGACAAACGGCGCTGCAAAATAATGGGACGAATCCTTCCGATTTAACGGTTCGTGCGGAAGTGGCATATGCTGAAGAGCCGATGAACAGAAATCCAGGAGGAAATTCAGGCTCATTTGACCGTATGAAGAGCACTGCAGGCCGTCGATCTGAAGAGGCAATCGGACATGCGGTCTCTGCAGATTATGAGTCGGATGAATATGAAGGCGCTGCCGATTTTGCGGACAGCACCCCTTTAATAAGCAAGCTGATCATTCCTCTGATACTTTCTATATTGGGTTTGATTCTTGGTCTCCTGGCAGGAATTGCTGTCACCAGATCTGCTATGTCCCGGAAGATTGAAAAAATAAACGCGCAGCTGGAAACGGCCCAGGCACAGAACGACGAGCTTTCAAAAAGCCTGGAAGCAGAAGAACTGGCACTGGAACAGAAGCCGGATCTGCCGGAATCCTATCATTTGCTGGACGAAGGTAAGGAATTCTGGGGTGACCTGGATGAAGACGGCCTTCCGGAAGGAGAAGGAATCCTGCTGGAGGACGAAACCTATTATGTCGGGGAATTTGATGACGGAAAAAAAAACGGAGATTTTATCCGAATGGAATCCGGAAAAGATCCCGAATCAGTCACCTATAAGAACGACATTCCGGTAAAGCAAAGCAGTAAGAAGGCCTCATCTGGGGAAGCAGGGTCCGGCTCATTGTCCGGCGAAACCGCAGGATCCGATGCTGATATAGATCCAGCCTCTGCCGGAACAAATACAGCCTCTGAAGAAACAGGTACAGCCTCTGCCGGGACAAAAGCATTAACTGCTGAACCGAAATCAAACGGAAATAGTGCTTCGAATCCTACGATGAATGCCGGCAGCACAAAAGATTCGTAATAAACAGACATTATAGAAGCGGTAAATATGCACTTCAAAAGCGGGAGAACTGCAGGATATCAGTTTCTCCCGCTTTTTGCGCTTTCATCATATAACCTTGACACAATTGAGAAAATGAGTCATAATTTTAACAAATCTTTTCTAACATTCAGTTTTCGAGAGACGGATCTGCGGCTATGGCGGAATTGGCAGACGCGGCGGGTTTAGGTCCCGTTGGGCTTCCCATGCAGGTTCAAGTCCTGTTAGCCGCATTTTTCAAGAACTGAATTTTCCAGATTGATTCGATCAAGAACTTCCATTTCCTTATTTTCAAACGAACACTAGAAGAGGAATTTTATGACAAAAGAACAATATGAATCACTGCCGCTTGTAGAACTTCGTGCCCTGGCTAAAGCACGCGGATTGAAAAAGACTTCCGCGCTTCGCAAGTCTGAGCTTGTAACTGTCATGCTTGATGCGGACAAGGCCGATCAGGAGTCAGTACAGCCTTCAAAAGCGGCAGAGACTGCTAAGGGTACAGAAGATACGTCAAAACCCAAAAGAGGCAGAAAGCCTGCCCGCAAGACTGTAAATCCTACCGCAGATGAAAAAGCAGAAAATACTGATTCTGATGAAGAAAGAAAGCCGGAAGGAAAACCCAATAGAAAAGCGGTCCAGAGAACTTCAGAGAAAACTGAATTAAAGACTGATGTACAAAGCGAGACGAAGAGCGAATCAAAAACGTCCCGATTTGTAAAAAAAGCAAGGGCTGTGAACAAAAGAACAGGTAATACGGCAGACGGCCCCGTACAGCAAAAAAGCGCCAGTACAGATGAGGCAGAAGCTCCTGCTGTATATACTGAAAGAAAAGAACTGCCGGCTGATGATTCAAGACCGATCCGAAGAGACAATCAGAATACCAGAAGACCGGACAGTACAGATACCAGACGGCAGGACAGCACGGATACCAGACGGCAGGATGTTCCGGACAGCAGAAGGCAGGATAATACGGAGAGCGATAATTACGCATCCGGCATTCTTGAGGTCATGCCCGAAGGATTTGGCTTCATCCGTTCCGATAACTTCCTTCCGGGAGAAGACGACGTTTATGTGTCCCCATCCCAGATCCGTAAGTTCCGCCTGAAAACGGGAGACGTGCTGACCGGCAATACCCGCATGCAGTCTCAGACGGAAAAGTATTCCGCCCTTCTGTATCTGAAGACAGTGAATGGAGAAGAGCCTTACAAGGCTGCCCACCGCTACAACTTTGAAGATATGACGCCGATTTTTCCCAACGAACGCATTCATCTGGAGCGTCCGGGCGGAAGCGTGGCCATGCGGATCGTCGACCTGGTAAGTCCCATTGGCAAAGGCCAGAGAGGTATGATCGTATCTCCGCCGAAAGCCGGCAAGACGACCCTCCTCAAGGACTGCGCAAAGTCGATCCTGGTCAACCATCCGGATATGCATGTGATCATCCTTCTGATCGACGAACGTCCGGAGGAAGTAACAGATATTAAGGAAACGGTTCAGGGACCCAATGTAGAAGTCATTTATTCCACCTTCGATGAGACGCCGGAGCATCACAAGAGAGTATCCGAGATGGTCATCGAAAGAGCCAAGAGACTGGTGGAGTCTCAGCGGGACGTTATCATTTTTATTGATTCCATCACCAGACTGACCAGAGCTTACAACCAGGTCGTTCCGCCCAGCGGCAGGACCCTGACCGGCGGTCTGGATCCGGCAGCCCTCCATATGCCTAAGCGCTTCTTCGGCGCAGCAAGAAACATGCGCGAAGGCGGCAGCCTGACCATCCTTGCTACAGCGCTGATCGATACCGGAAGCAAGATGGACGACGTCGTTTACGAGGAATTCAAAGGAACCGGCAACATGGAACTGATCCTCAACCGTAAGCTTCAGGAACGCAGGATCTTCCCGGCAATCGACATCGCCAAGTCCGGAACCAGGCGGGACGATCTGCTTCTTACAAGAGAAGAGCAGGATGCTATGGACCATATCCGCCGGGCATTAAGCGGCCTCAAAGCGGACGAAGCTACGGAAAGCATTCTCAATATTTTTGTCCGCACAAGAACAAACGCAGAGACCGTCCGCATGCTGAGAACGTCACGCATTATCTAAGAGTAATCGGTCTTATTTGAAAATGACGCGCATCATTTGAGAATAAATACGATAAGCAATTGATCCTACTAGTTACCATAATGACGGATGCTGGGCTAATGATATCGGGAGAAAAAATATGGTACCTTTTGATGAAATAAATTACAGAAAATTTATGGATACAATCGTTGCCGACTGGGTTTCGGGTCAGGTGGAAAAAGGCACGATCACTTCTTATGACGGAGCAAAAATCGCCTGGTTCAAGGCAATTCCGGAAAATCCCAAGGCGGCAGTTGTTTTTGTACATGGCTTCTGCGAGTTTTTCGGCAAATACCATGAGATGTGCTATAACTTCTACGACAATGGTTATGCCATCTACTTTATTGAGCAGCGCGGGCACGGACATTCCCAGCGTTCCGTACCGGAGCTGGACCGCGTAGACGTACTGGACTTCAGGTCCTATGTCAGGGATCTCAAGTGCTTTATGGACCAGGTCGTCGTTCCTGACAATTCCGTCATTTATGGAGAAGGCGTGGAAAAAAAGCCTATTCTCTTCGCACATTCCATGGGCGGCGCAGTCAGCACCCTGTTCCTTGAGGAACATCCGGAATATTTCCGCGCAGCCATCCTGAACGCTCCAATGCAGAAGATGAAGTTCGGCGATTTCAAGGTATGGCAGGTCAAGCTCCTCATTGCTATATCAAAACTGCTCGGCTGGAAAGATAAACTTATGCCGGGACAGGGTGTATGGGACGGAAAGATGGACTTTGCCAACAGCGCCAGCCTTTCTGAAGCCCGCTACACCTATCAGTTCAATCAGAGAGAAAAAGACGAAATGTGCCGCACTTCGGGCGGAACCTACAACTGGGGCCGTACCGCCTTCAAATGGACGGAATACGAACGCCTGCCGGAGAACTGTGCCAAAGTTAAGATTCCGGTCCTGCTCTGCGAGGCAGGCCGCGACGACTTCGTAGACAATACCGGACATGCAGAATTCGCAAAATACTCCGGTAATACGACTATTGTATACTTCCAGAAAGCCAAGCATGAGATCTTCAACTCGACAGAAGAGATTCTGAAAGAATATTATCCAACGCTGTTTGATTTTATTTCAGCACAGCAATAAAATTGATAAACAGAATTTGAACGGTGCCCTAGTGGGGCGCTCTCGCTCAGTTCGCCCTCGCAGCGGTACTAGGTTCACGCTTCGCTGCGCTTGCGTTCACCAAGTACCGGCGGGTCTCAATGCCTCATACGGGCATCCGTTTAAATTCCGTTTCAAACTAAACAGCTTGGACAGCGATAGAAATAAAATCTACACAGCGTATGATTAAAACAGGAAGCGAAGCGGGGTTTTGAGCCTCGCCCCCGCACGCCCATGCTTTAATCATACGCTATTTTTGTATTATGTAAGTGGTTTTAAAATCATTCCTGTATAGGGCGGAAGCAGAAGTCCTCCCTCGAAGCTGACTTCCAGGCCGGTGACCAGGTCGACTGCTTTTGCAGCGTGGGCGTCGAAGTAAGCCCGGTATTCCCGGTCGCTGATGTTGAGGGCAACGAGGGCGCGGTCTGATGTGCCGGGATCCTGATTCAGGGACCGCTGGAAGACGCACTGGTTATTGGTAAGGACTAAGGATTTAAAGTCGCCGTACTGGAGAGCAGGGCACTTCTTCCAGACGGATGCGAGTTTCGCGATATGGTCTGTGAGTTCATTCCATTGCGGCTGATCGATTGCAGGACGGAGGGTTGGGTCCCCGTCTTTTTTATCCCCTTTGATTCCCCATTCACTTCCGTAATAGATCATGGGAATGCCGGGCATTCCGAACATGAGGGTGTAGATGATGGGCAGATGGCGCGGATCATTCAGAATGCTGGCAATCCTGGACACATCGTGATTGTCCACGAAGGAAATCAGATGCTGACCTGTATACAGGCACCAGGGGTCGGATCCGAACTGGCGGAGCAGAGAGTGCACGATTTCGAAGAGGTTGTGACTGTTGAGGGCAGAGTGCATGCCCTTGTAGCATTCATAGTTGGTGGCAGAGTGGCACATCTCATGATTCATGATGGTCTTATAATCGCCGCCCAGGATTTCTCCTGCCAGGAAGAAGTCCGGCTTCCAGTTGGATGTTTCGTACCGGAGGCGCTTGAGAAAATCGCGGTCGACCATGTAGGCGACGTCCAGTCTGAGCCCGTCAATATCAAATTCATCGATCCACTGCTTCACAGAACCCATGAGATAGTCTGCAACAGCCGGATTTTTCAGGTTCAGCTTGACAAGATCATAGTTGCCTTCCCAGCCTTCATACCAGAATCCATCATTATAGGAGGAATTTCCGTCAAAGTTCAGAAAAAACCAGTCCTTATAGGGTGAATCCCACTTTTTTTCCTTTACATCCTGAAAAGCCCAGAAGCCGCGGCCGGCATGATTAAAGACGCCGTCCAGGATCACGCGGATGCCGGCTTCATGCATAGACTTGACGACCCGGACAAAGTCCTCATTCGTCCCCAGCCTGGTATCAATTTTCCTATAATCCCTGGTATTGTAGCCATGGGTATCCGATTCAAAAAGAGGAGAGAAATAAACAGCGGTAACGCCCAGCTTTACAAGATGCGGGATCCAGTCCAGGACCTTTAGAATCCTGTGCTCAAGGATGCCGTCATTCTCATAAGGCGCCCCGGTCATTCCAAGTGGATAGAACTGGTAAAAAACGCTTTCCTCAGCCCACATAGTTTCACGTCCTTTCTGATTTTTTACATGCATTCTTTTTGCATAATAGTGATTATAGCATTTTCCCACATGAAGGAAAGGACTGGTCCGTAAATCGCCGGAAATTGTTAGTCACTCCTGTTCTTTTGTCTGTAGTTGTTTTTGCATAAATATGTTAATATGAGGATAAATTTGAAAACTATAGGGAATGAAAAAAATATTTTTCTCATTTTCTATTTTTTGCGCGAACTGCTGAAATTGGTACTGCTGATTCGAGACAGCTTGATCCGTATTGAACTTTAAACGGGAGCTTATATGGGAGTCATTTATTCAGGAAATTTAAAACAGTCTGAAATTGACAGCCTGACAGGCCTTGCGAATATCGATGGATTCAGAAGAACTGCAGGTCTTACCTTTGATCTGCTTGACGGGCACTCGGAATGCGCGCTCCTGTTTCTGAATATCACGGATTTTAAACTCTATAATGGAAGGATGGGGCATACTGCAGGTGACGCACTCCTGAAATTTATGGCGGACACGCTGCGGTCTGCCTTCCCGGACAGTCTGCTGGCCAGGATGGCGGGCGACCACTTTCTTGTATTGACCGAGCGTTATGACTTTGACCGCAGGGTCATTCAGATGCAGGGGAAGGTCCGCGAATATGCCGGCCATTCACTGGGTACGAAGGTCGGCGTTTATTATCCGCAGAAGGGCGAAGAAGTACTGCTTGCCGTTGACCGGGCTAAGCTCGCCAGCGATTCCATAAAGAATGCCTATGGCGACGGCTATAAGATTTATGATGCTTCCCTTTCTCATTCTCTGGCTCTCAGAAAGTATCTGACCGATAACCTGGACGAGGCAATCCGCAGGGAATGGCTGAGGGTTTATTATCAGCCGATCATTCGGATCAATAGCGGAAGACTTGCGGCAGTAGAAGCGCTCTGCCGGTGGAATGATCCGACTTACGGTCTGCTGCAGCCCTCTGCATTTATTCATGTGCTGGAGGAAGCCCGCCTGATCTGGAAACTGGATGCCTATATGGTTGATAGAGCAGCCGCGGAGCTCGCTTCCAGAAAGCAGAAAGGCATTCCTACTGTACCGGTCAATATCAACCTGTCCAGACAGGATTTCGACCTGAAGCAGTGTGATATTTTTTTTATCGTCGATCGGGCTGTGAAGGAGCACGGGCTTCTGCCGGAGGACATTAACATTGAGATTACGGAAAGTGCCCTGGCGGAAAACGCCGAAGACATCAGCCGCACCATGAATCTTTTCCGCAAATCCGGCTACCGGCTCTGGCTGGATGACTTCGGCTGCGGATATTCTTCCTTTAATGTCCTTGGCGGCTTTCGATTTGATGTGCTCAAGATTGATATGGAATTTCTGCGGAGGATGGAGGAATCCGATGACAGAAAGCGGTTCGGCCTGATCCTTTTTTCCATTATCCGAATGGCTAAGGAACTGGGAATCCATACGGTCTGTGAAGGCGTTGAAACAGAAGAACGCCTGCAGCTTCTGAAGAACATGGGATGCAATATGGCCCAGGGACATTTCTATTCCAGACCGGTTCCCATACAGATTCTGGATAAGCAGATTTACAACCCGGAAGACATAGCTGAGAAGGCGTATCAGGACAAGTTAGACCTGGTCAATGTCATTGATTCCGATGAAAGCGGAGGACGCGGCATTGGTCATTCCAGACCTGCAATGCTTGGGGAAGTCAATAAAGGACAGTGCCGCCTTCTGAACTATAATCAATCTTTTCTGGACTATATGAACGTCTATGGCCATAAGACCAGGACCATGATTGAAAACTGGATCAATTCTGCCAGCTCCACTGCAAGGAAGCTGAGGGAGACCGCTGCTTTCTGCCATGAAAGGCGTCAGTCTCAATATGTAGATTACATCAGCAGCGGGAGATACGGGACGGCAAAATTTGACTTTATAGCGGAAAATCCAAAGAGAGGAAGCTATACAGTCATGGTAACGGTTGAACACATGAACATTACTTCGGATCGTTCTGATGATGCGCTGAAGGATGTCGGTCTGAAGAATCTTCTGACCATTTATCATTACGTTGAGCTGTTTAATGTCAGTAAAAACACAGCCAGGATGATCTATCGCGGGTCTCCGCTCTACGGAGATCTTGCGGACACTGCTGACATGAGGAATTTTATCCGGGGTTATGCCGATTCCTATATCAAATCCGATGATCATGAACGGTTCCTGCAATATTATTCATCCGACTCGCTGGAAAAATTTTTTACATTGAAAGAATACGGCTATCGGATTGCCTGGTTCCGCACAAAGAAAAAGGATGGCTATTACTGGCTTGCCTATATTCAGGTTTCCTTTATGCATGACGGTGACTGGTATATCCTTACTGCCAGCCGCGATATCAGTGACGCGGAATACCTGAAGAGGGCGGAAGACATCGGCTTCCTGGAATCGAGCCTTGGCTATAATGAGCCGAAGAAACTGCCGGGCAGGCATTCCTACAATGAGATTCTGGAGGGACTCCTGGACGGATCTTCGGATGCTTCTCAGATTCTTAACCTTCTCTCGGTCGGCATTTTCTGGAAGGATAAGAAACGCCGTTTCGTTGGCGTAAATGATTATTTCCTCAGCTATTACGGCTTTTCGTCTGCCTCCGAGGTCATTGGAAAAACGGACGAAGAGGTCGGCTGGCATGTCCAGGCACTTGGCTTCAAGCAGGATGAAGAAGCGGTTATCCGTGACGGCGTCAAGGTCAACGGCGCCATCGGCAAGTGCATCCGCAAGGGTGAAAACCGGACGATCATGGCTTTTAAGCGGCCTATGATCATTGATGGGAAGATTGAAGGCCTGATCGGCTACTTCCTGGATGTAACCAGCATCAAAAACGAAGAGGAACCGGTTCAGGAATATGACAAGAACACCGGACTTTTAAATGAGGCAGGATTAAGGAGAATGCTCCCTTCATATGCTCAGGAATATGCAGTCGAAGGAAAAGATTTCGTTCAGATCGACCTCGTTCTCAATAATATGTCCGGCAATGAGACAGATATTCAGAACGACGTCATCCGGATTTCTACCATGCTCCGCCGCAATACCGGCGTAGATTCCCTGCTGGCCATGCCGGAAACCGGACATTTCTGCATCCTCCACCAGTTCCGCGACAAGGCGGAGGTTGCCAGCCTGATCCGCCAGATCAGCAGCAGCATAGCCATGACCCTCAACGATTCCAATGGGGTTACGGTTACAAGCCATATCTATTCAGAGTATTCCGAAAGTGAGCGAATGGCGCTGATCAACCGCTGAGCCTGTAAATATTAGAGAATAATTAGTATAGGGATGTAAAACGTACCAAAATATTAAGAACAGTAATACCGGAATATACAGAAACAGTTAACAAAAAAGGATACCGCATGACACTTTCTATGTATCATGCAGTATCCTTTTTCATAAGAAGTTAAGTTCAGCGTACATTCGGCTTATTTCACAGCGGGTTCATGCGTGATCCTTATCTTGATACGTGAGGAGCAGTTCTTCAGTTGTGATAGCCGATCCTTACGACGTGCTTATGGTGCATGTCGGTGATCCAGTCCACGTCATCCGTATACCATTCCATGATCTCCAGCATTTTGGTCTCCCATGCAATGGTTCCCTGGCGGTCTTCTTCGGTTTCTTCTTTTTCCATGGTTACGTCAATTTCATCGTAGCCGAAGATATAATCCTTTGCGTTCCAGATGGAGAAGTTGCTGTCCGGACCCGGATCCGGCACGCCTCCTCTGGCTTCAACCAGAGCATCGTGGCGCCGCTTGTATTCTTCCTGGAAGCTGCCTTTCAGACGCGTTGCAAAAACTCTGTGGCGGATCAATTCCTTATTGGGCCTTACGATACCAAAATCGTGGTACATGAGCCGCATTTCCTCTGCAGGAGAGGAAATCCAGTCAAAGGTATCGCCCAGTCCTGCGATAAGGGATTCATAGTCCTTCTTCTGTGCGTCGTTCAGCTTGAATCCCAGGTCGTCTGTCTCGTAGTAGCCGAAGACCAGTTCTTCGATATTCCAGAGGCTGAAATTAGAAATGTGCAGGTCGTCCAGAAGATGAGTCAGGTCTGCCCAGACCTTGCCATAATTCGAACGGAATTCATTGAAGCAGCCTTTTTTAATGGACAGGGCAAAAGCATGTCTCTGCATTGGGGTATCCTCCTTGGTATAGACAGGTTATATATACATTATTTCTAACCTATTATACAACGATTTGACACGTTTTGTGTATACAGCCCGTCTGGCGGATTGTATACTTATGCCACATCCCTCTTGTCCCCATAGGAGCAGGACAGGCGGAAGAGAATCATGCCGATGATGAAGAAAACCGCAATCGGTGCAATTCCAATCCTCTGGTTTCCGGTAAACTGGCTGATCAGGCTGACCAGGAAGGTTCCCAGAATAGAAGCTCCTTTTCCGCAGATATCCAGGAAGCTGAAAAATTCACCCGAACGTTCCGGCGGGATGATCTTGGTAAAGTAGGACCTTGACAGAGCCTGGATGCCGCCCTGGAAGAGACCTACGCCGACTGCCAGGATCCAGAAATGGACCTGGGTCGTCATGAAGATAGCGAACATGGCAACACAGAAGTAAGCCACGATACAGACGCTTATAAGGGTTTTGGAAGAATATTTCTTCGACAGCTTTCCGAAGGTGATGGCGCTGGGGAAGGCAACGAACTGGGTGACCAGAAGGGCTAAGAGAAGACTTACCGTATTGAGTCCAAGAGCCGTTCCATATGCGGTCGACATATCGATGATGGTGTAGACACCGTCGATGTAGAAGAAAAAGGCGATAACGAAGAAGAGAATCTGCTTGTTTTTCGCCATTTCCTTTAAAGTGCCGCCCAGCTGGCGCAGAATATTTTCGTGTATTTCCGGTTCTGAATTAGAATCAGAATTTGTATCCGACTTATTGCCGGAAGCATCCCCGACGTAATGCTTCTGCCTGTAAGCTTTTATAAGGGGCATGGAAACCAGGAACCACCAGAGAGCGACGATCGCGAAAGAGAGAATTTTGCCTGGTCCGGCGAAAACTTCATTTTTCGAGCCGACGATAAAGATGATCAGGCAGACAATAAAGGGAATGACGCTGCCGATATAGCCCCAGGCATAGCCTTGGGAGGAGACTTCGTCGACACGGGACTCGTCCGTTACGTCATTTAAGGTAGAATCGTAGATGATGAGGCTGATCTGGTAGAAGATCTTAGCCAGCATGAATACGATAATAAAGGCAATCCAATGGCTGACGAAGCCCATGGCGAAACAGCCGATGGCACCAAGGATGATCGTTGCAAGAAAGACCGGCTTTTTCTTATCTTTTTTGTCCGATATGGCGCCGAGGACCGGTCCAAGCAGAATGACGGCGATCGTAGAAATGGTGACGGCGTAGCCCCAGTAGGCCAGGTAATCAGTTTCTGCTACGTTTTCGCTTTCCGCAAGCTGATGGAAATAAATGGGGATCAGGGTAGAGACCATGAGCGTAAAAGCGGAATTGGCCACATCATAGAGCACCCACTTCTTCTCGAGAGAAGTGAGCTTCCCCTTCTTTCCGGATGAATCCTGTGACATTTTTTATTACCTCCTCATATACAGGTTTACGCGTCAGAAAAAATTTCGATATCGGTGCAGACAGCATCGAAGCAAAAACTCTTTTGACTGCGTAATCATAGAAATATTTTAAGTCTTCTGTCAGAGAATTTCATCAATTTTAAGAAAAATCCCTGTAAAGGAATGGAAGTATTAATTGCAAAACAAAATTCTAGTTTTTGATAAGAGCCTGTCGAAATTAATCTTGCAAACACAGATGTAGCGTTTAGTCTTGCAAGAGGTGCTATGC
>JAXJVN010000005.1:0-106938 GCA_036308545.1 Eubacterium sp.
ATCCTTCTGGTTTGATATAATCTGTCTGCTGATTTTAGCCCATACAGAAAACGGAAAGAGATCCGGGTCTGTCTGCCCGGAAGAAAAATCGAACCAATAACTGTCCTTCGGATCTTCCTCCTCTTCTTTCCTTCTTCTTTTTCTTTCTTCTGTTTCAATTTTTTTCGATCCCGAAACTGCTTCCGAAGTCCCATACGCTGCGGGAGTCACGATTTCTCCCAGTTCTGTAATGAAATACCCTCTCTGCGGCTTGGCATAGAGATACCCTTCTTCCATTAACCGGCTATATGCATTTTCAACCGTAATGGTACTAATACCAAGATTCCGGGCGAGAGTCCTCTTGGACGGCATTTTTTCCCCGCCTTTTAAATTTCCGGAATGGATATCCTTTTTTATACATCGATAAAGGTATTTATAAAGCGGTCCTTCCGCACGTGACATATCATAAGTCAGCATATAAAATTTTTCCTTCTGTCATTTAAAAAATACGGAATCTTTTTTCCGATGTCTGTTTCACGTCTAAAAAAAGGTTCCGTATTTTTATTTTTTTAGAAAAGCTGCTTTATTTTACGCAAAGCCATTTGAAATTTGCATGTTCAGACCAGATCATTCTGGAACCGGGACAAGTGTTCATATGGAAGGATGAGTCTTCCCCGATAAAGGCCGCAGCCGTCGTTGACCAGCGTATTGCTGACTGCCGCAAACATATTGACATCTACTTTTGAAAGGTCGATTTCCTGCAAGGCTTTTACCCGTTCCACTGCTTCATCATAGCATGCGCAGACACCTTCGGGAACAAGGCCGGTGCCGGCTCTTTCACCACCCTGAAGTTCTTCGTAATATTCGTGATTGGCTGCTCCGATTTCCGCGTGATCGTCCATCTGCTTGGTTCGCAGCTGTACTTCTATACTGCAGCGGGCGATATTGTCGTGGAGATTGATATGAAGGGACCGATAGCCGTCCGGTTTCGGCGCCGCGATATAGTCCTTGTAAAAAAGCCTTACATTTTCAGACAGTCTGGAACTGTTCTCCGTTTCCTCCGCCATGCGGGATATTTCAGGAGAAAAGCCCCGCTCCTCCAGAAAGGACGGCATCTTTTCTGCTATTTCATATAGATAATGAAGATTGACTTCTTCCGGGTCTTCTCCTTCCTTCAGATGGCATCTGGGAAGGGACAGGACGATCCGGTAAGCGATCAGGTCATGATAGCTCTGCAGGTAGGCAAGCAGCCGCGGCGTCGGCGGGAAAGTTCCTTTCTTGCGATAATAATTCTGGATATATTTTACGACATTCCCGTTAAACTTCTCTTCTGCCCGGATCAGGGACTTGATTCTTCCCTTGAAGGTAAAAGCCAGAAAAGGATAGACATCCGCCATGTATTTATAGAATTCCCGAAGCCTCTGGGACTGAGACGTCAGGAAATCGTTATGTTCAAGCAGTTCCGTGATCTTAAGCAGATAATTCACATGTTCCAGGTCCACCTGGTTATGAACCGGGACCGCGCTTTTCTTCAGGTCAGCTGCATAAGTCTGCAGGATCTTCAGAACTGTATCGCCTGAATACAGGTAATCATTCAGCTTTATCATCTTAAATTCTCACCAGCCTTACCCATATGCATGCTCCCATCCATTTGATGTTCAACTCCTGAAAAATGCAGAAACAATCTCGACAGCAGGGCAGTCACTGTTTCCGGCAGGGGTTTACCACAGCTTTCGGTAAAGTTCAATAATATCCGGTTTGGAAGGCTGACGCGGATTGGTAGCTGTACAGGAATCATCCAGAGCTGCTTCCGCCATGGCATCCAGATGAGATTCGTACTCTTCCTTTGTAAGTTCCGGAAGCAGTTCCGAAATTCCGGCCGGTATATGCATTTCGTCATTCATATAGCGGATGTAGTTGCAAAGCGAATGAATGGTCATGACTTTATTGAAGCCGGCCAGTCCCAGCATGCTGGCCATGCGGCAGTAACGGTTGACCGTTCCGCTGTCATCCAGGAGTTCCGAATCGCGGGTCATATTGGTAACGCCCGCATTGTACTGAATGACCAGAGGCAGCAGCATGGCGTTAGCACGTCCATGCGGAATATGGAAATGGGCACCCAGCTGATGAGCCATACCGTGATTAAGTCCAAGCGATGCGGAATTGAAAGCCAGTCCCGCAAGGGTTGCCGCCACGTGCATCTTGCTTCGCGCATGGGTATCCTGGTTATTGGAATAAGAGCGGAACAGATACTGGCCTACAATTGCCACGGCTTTCTCCGCCAGTGCTCCCGAAAAGTCGTTGTGGCTGGTACTGACATAAGCCTCGATTGCATGGGTCAGTACGTCCATTCCGGTATCCGCGGTAACGGAAGCCGGCACACTGCGGACCAGAATAGGATCCAGGATGGCTTCGTCCGGCGTCATGTCATCCGACACCAAAGGGATCTTGCTCCTGGTGGCCGGATTGGAGATAACAGCAAAGGAGGTGACTTCGCTTCCGGTTCCTGAGGTCGTAGGAATACAGATCAGTGGGATATGTCTCGCAGGTACCGGTGTACTTCCGATGCTGTCTTCTACAGTCTTCCCAATATTTTTTCCATTGGTTTTTTCTGCATCTTCTGCCATGGCAGAAGCCATTTTTCGGATGGACTTGGACAGGTCCATAGCAGACCCGCCGCCAATTCCTATGATCACATCGCTGCCGGACTGAACGAACGCGGCAACACCTTCTACTACTTTCTCCACCGGCGGATCCGGAACGACATCCGTGAAGACTTCAAACTCGATACCGCCCTTCTGAAGCGGCTTTGTAATATTGCGGATCGCATCACTTTTCACGATAAAGGGGTCCGTCACAATAAATGCCTTACGGCATCCAAGCTCCGACAGCCGGTCCAGCGCACGATCACCGAAATAAATATCTGTTAAAATATGAAAGTGTTCCATTCTGTCCTTTCCCCGCCTTATCTTTTCCGGAAGAGGGATTTCACTATCCGTCAGAGAATCTCTATCCTGATAAAATTTTAATAGCTTGTATCTGTTTTCCAATAAAAGGTACAAAATCCCTCATAAAACCACACTTTGATACTACCCCATTTCAACCTGTCTTGCAAGGGTATTGCCTTTGATCGAGTAGGGAGTTTTTTCCTCCCCTGCTCGATCTTCGCACCATGCGAACAGCCCGAAGCAAAGCTTCTCGCTGTTCTTTCGGGTCTCCAGTGTCCATTCCTGCCGGCACGATATCCACTGAGACCCTGGTACTGCAAAAAAGGCAGGAATGAACTTCCCGCCTTTTTAGGATGGCCCTGTCAATGTATTCTGTTGTTTTTTAACTTCTTTTTAATCAATCGGCTGTGGCTCAGCCTGCTTTTCACGGTTCGGTGCTGACAGTTCTTTGTAGGTCTTGCGAATCAGGACCACTCCGATGATAAAGGTCAATGCATCCGAAAGAGGCATGGAATAAAGGACTCCGTCCAGTCCAAAGA
Organism: Eubacterium sp.; assembly: GCA_036308545.1. GTDB lineage: Bacteria > Bacillota > Clostridia > Lachnospirales > Lachnospiraceae > Bilifractor. Next base: position 3,467 of record JAXJVN010000005.1, read on the forward strand.
AGACAGGCAGGATCAGGGCAAAGCAGACACCGAAAACGACTTCACGGATCAGGGACAGCAGGGTGGATTCCATAGCCTTGCCCAGGGCCTGCAAATAGATGAATGTTCCCTTGTTAACTGTCGCCAGAGGCATCAGGCAGAGATAAATGCGGAAGGACTTCATAGCAAAGTCCGTGTAATATTGGCTTTCGTTTGCCGCACCGAAGATTCCGATCAGCTGCTTGGGGAAAAGTTCTACAATAACAAGCGCGACGGCACCGACCAGAAATTCCCAGGCAAGTACCTTGGTGAACAGTTCCCTTGCCCGGTCCTTTCTGCCGGCTCCCATATTGTAGCCGGCGACCGGAATGCACCCGGCTGCCATTCCTACCGCTATAGAAATAACAATCTGGAAAAACTTCATGACGATACCAACGACAGCCATAGGGATCTGAGCATACTTCTCCTGTCCAAAGACCGGGTCATGTGCTCCGTATTTACGAAGCATGTTATTGATGGCAGCCATGGCAGCGACAAGGGAAATCTGAGTCAGAAGGCTGGTAATGCCTAGCGGCAGGAAACGCCGTATGAGACTTGCGGAAAGGCGGAAGCTGGATCTCTCAAGTCTTACCGCTTTCATGTGGAACAGGTACCAGATGGCAAGCAAAGCCGTAACAATCTGTCCCAGAATCGTAGCAAGAGCGGCACCCATCATCCCCCACTGAAATCCGAAAATAAAAATCGGATCAAAAATGATATTGAAGACGCATCCTGCCAGAGTCGATACCATAGCGAACCGCGGACTTCCGTCGGAACGGATGATGGGGTTCATGGCCTGTCCGAACATGTAAGCCGGAATGCCGATGGTAATGTAAAAGAAATAAATCTTTGCCTGAGCAAACGTCTCCTGATTTACGGTACCACCGAACGCGGCAAGAATCGGATCTGCAAAAATAAGATAAATAGCTGTGATAACAACGGACAGGATCAGAACAAGGACGATGGCATTTCCGACCGTGCGGTGAGCCTTTTCCTTCTCTCCGGCACCGAGCACAAGGCTCACATAGGCACAGGCGCCGTCGCCCACCATAACAGCGAAAGCAAGGGCGATGACCGTCATCGGGAATACAACCGTATTAGCTGCATTGCCGTAAGACCCAAGATAGGATGCGTTGGCAATGAAAATCTGATCGACGATGTTATAGAGTGCCGCAACTAAAAGTGAAATAATGCAGGGAATCGCATACTTCCGCATCAGAGCGCTAATGCTTTCCGTTTCCAGAAAACGATTTGATTTTTCTTCCATGAATGTAATGTCCTCCTCTTTGAAACAAAATCTGTCTCACTTTTTCTGGCCGGACTTACACCCATAGGCGGCACACCAAAATATACAAGTGAAAAAAACATAAAAAACGTGCGGCAAACAACCGGAATTACGCTGTTGTGCCACACGTTGCAAACTGGATTATATCATTTAATATTCAAAAATTTCAAACGAAAAATATAAGAGATATGAAGGCCATCCTGAACCGGAATAAGAAAGCATTGCCCATTTATCTTTCGTACACCTTCAATATATAACTTCAGTAAATTTAATAATTCGTTATTCGTTATCTGTCTCCCCAGAATCTGCAGCAATTCGCCATCCGATCGTATGCTGCCGGTCATCAACAAACTTCCGGTAAATTCCAGCCTCCTGCATCAGCTGCTCATGCGTGCCTTCTTCTGCGATTTCTCCATGATTCAATACAACGATTTTATCTGCATGGCGGACAGTTTTTAAGCGATGCGCAATCATAATAACTGTCTTGTTCCTGGTCAATGCCTCAACCGCTTCCGTTAATTCCGCCTCATTTTCCGGATCTACATTTGCGGTTGCCTCATCAAGTATAATCACAGGGGCATCTTTCAGCAGTGCCCTTGCGATAGAAATCCGCTGTTTCTCACCGCCTGAAAGACTTTGTCCGCCTTCCCCAATCACGGTATCATACCCGTCAGGCAGGCTCATAATAAAATCATGACAGCATGCCTTTTTCGCTGCTGCAATTACATCTTCCATTGAAGTATCCGGAGCGCCAAAGCGAATGTTATTTGCGATGGTATCCTCAAAGAGATAGACATTCTGGAAGACAAAACTGAAGTTCCGGATCATACTGTCATAGCTCATTTTACGAAGGTCAGTGCCTCCCAGTAAAATCTGTCCCTGGTCAACGTCCCAGAACCGCGCCATCAATTTTGCAAGCGTTGTTTTTCCGCTTCCTGACGGACCGACAATCGCTGTCATCTTATTCTCCGGAATCGCAAGCGACAGATTTTTGAAAATCGGCTGATCTTCATAAGAGAAAGCAACGTCCTTAAGGACGATGTCATGATGCTCTGGTGTAATCTCCTCGCCATCGATTGCCATACCTTTCGTCTCAAGAATTTCGTTTGCCTGGCTGACGGCACGGTCAACACTTCGAAGGAGCGACGAGTAGGAACTGACCGTATCGAGGGATTCGTAAATCAGGAAAGAAGCTGCCATGAAGACAACTGCATAGATTCCACTCATAGCGCCGGATAAAAAGCGAATCACTGAGAATGCGCAAACTGCAACTCCCGTCAGCTTAACAATAATTTTCTGCAGACACAAAGTCGGAATAATGCGCTTCTCAGAAAAATCTGCATGTTCCTTCTCCGTGATTGCCTGGTCCAGCTGCTTCATGGAAGAGCCGGTAAGGTTGTAGTTTTTAACCTCGACAATCCCCTGGACATAAGAGAGAACGCTGCCGGTCAGATGTTCATAGGCTGCGGTTTTATCCTTGGAGACCAGTTCTCCCAAACGGATCATATGTTCATTGATCAGAAGAAAAAGTCCGATACCTATCAGGCAGGTAAGTCCGATCATCCAGTCGAAAAAGAAGATGGAAACCGTGATCAGAAGCGCGGTAATGATTCCCTGCGTCACTAGCATGACAACACGTGTGGCAACATTGGAAAGGCCATCCATCACAGTCGTGGTAACGTTCGTGATCTTCCCAAGAGAATTCCTGTTATAAAAACCCATCGGCAGATAGCGCATCTTCTCAGCGATTTCAATCCGCTTATAGGCGCATGTTTCATAGCCCCCTTCGGTCTGCAGCATCGTTGTTTTCATCTTTGCAGCAATTGTAAATATGAGAGAAACAATAAGAATCAAGATTGCAAGAAGGGCTGTTTTGCCGGAAAGTCTATCGTGAAAAACATCCGTCACGACCAGTCCCAATGCCGGAATCCGCAAGGCTCCAAGCATCGCGGTGAATATTCCGATAAAGATCGCAATTTTGAACTTTCTCCTGTCTTCCGGTCTGCAGAAGGCAAAAAACCTTTTGAATGTCCTTATCATAGCTGCCTCCTTATGCAATGTCCCTTGAAGCCATATGCGCCTGCCACATTTTCCGGTAGGTCTCCGAACTTTGCAGCAGCTCTGCCTGCCTTCCGCATGTCTCGATTCTTCCATCATTTACAAGAATAATCTGATCTGCATCTGCAATGGTCGAGAGCCTGTGGGCAACAACAATAACCGTCTTTCCTGCCAGCAATCTGGACAGGGATTCCTGTACCAGCCGTTCATTTTCCGGGTCCGCATAGGAAGACGCCTCATCCAGGATAATGATGTCAGCACTTTTAAGCATTGCCCTGGCAATGCAGATCCTCTGCCGTTCCCCGCCGGATAACTGGCTTCCGCCCTGGCCTGCGATCGTATCATACCCGTTGGGAAGGGACCGGATGAAGTCATCGATTCCGCAATTCTTTGCTGTTTGTATTACTTCCTCATCGGTTGCCCCTTGCCGTCCAAGCCGGATATTCTCCATAATGGAAAGGTCGAACAGATAGTTGTCCTGAGCGACATATGCAATCCGCCTGGCGCACTCCTCGAGCGGAACCTCCCTTAAGTTCACGCCTCCCAATGTGATTTCTCCCTCCTGCGGTTCGTAAAATGACGCAACCAGCTTTGTAATGGTCGACTTTCCGGAACCGGAAGGGCCGACAAGGGCATTTACCGTATTCTCCCTGAACCGTAAATTTACTTTGTGAAGAATCTCCTTCTCTCCATATCCGAAACTGACATCGCAAAAGACAATGTCATTCCCCCGCGGCTGTTTTTCCAGGGTTTCAGGCCGCTTCATATCCGGAAGTTCCAGAATCCTCGTCACATCAGAAATAACGGAATCAGCCATCTGGATATCATCCAGATAGGAAAAAGCATTGATCATGGGCTGCATCTCGCCGATACAGAGTACGCAGGACAAAAGGAAGGTTGAAAAATCCATACTGCCATGCATCATGAAGAAGACGCCTGCCGGGATCAGGATGACAAGGCCGGCGGGCATGATAGCAAAGGTCATATTCTGGTCGAAATTGTAGCGCCTCATCATATCAATATAGACGCCCGCGGCGTTCTTTGCCGCCTCTACAAATTTGCCATAGGATTTCCGGGTCTGGCCGTATACCTTGATGACTTCGATTCCATTGATATATTCAACCGCTGTCTTATTCAGTTCATTCGACCTCTGCATGGCCTTTTCGGTCCATTCCTGGCTCCCGACCATCATCAGAGACATAAAGATAAGCCCCAGCGGAAGCACCAGTAAAGACAAGAGACCCATCCGCCAGTCTACGACGAACAGGAAAATAATCATGACAGCAGCGCCGAATAAATTACCGAATACCTCAGGGATCACATGTGCAAGACTGGATTCAATGCCATCGACCCGGTCAACGATGATGCTTTTGTATTCTCCTGAATCGCGGTTTCTCACCTCGCCAAGCGACATCGTCGCAAGTTTTTTCAGGGCCCGCCGGCGGATCGATGCCAGAACCGCAAAGGTACCTTTATGGGAATTATAAGTAGACAGACCGAAAAAAACTGCATGCAGGCACCAGAAGAGAATCATAATGAGGATGTCCCGCAGGTAATATCCGCTCTCCCGTATCCCCCCTGTGATTCCCTCAAGGACATGACCCACCAGATAGTAGGGAACCAGTCCGCAGAGTACAGACAGGACTGAGAGCACCACACTGATAACGTAATAAGATTTCTTCTGTCCCGCAAATTCCAGAATCCATTCAAATGAACTTTTCTTTCTCTGTTTTTTCATTGTTTCCGATTTCTCCGTACAGCCTCGCTTCTTCGATACTCGAGGGGGCTCATTCCAAAATACGAGCCAAATGCTCTGGCAAATCTCGACTGACTGCTAAAACCTACAGCAAGTGCAATATCCGACACTTTTGTTCTGTCTTCAGCGAGCAGTTCAGCCGCCTTTTTCATCCTTATCTCGTTCTGATATTCCCGGTATCCGCATCCATATACTCCCTTGAAATAGTTTTTCAGGCTCGATTCACTTATTTGAAACCGGCGTGCAAGTTCTGCCGCCGAGTACCGGATACTCAAATCTTCCGAGATCAACTTCATCGTATCCTTAGCAATCTGTACCTGCGCTGCGGAAAAGAACTGTCTCTGTATCTGCTCTGAATAATCAGTCTCCCCTATGCAGTACACGATTTTAAGCGCATCCAGAATAAGAAGAAGCCGATCGGCCCCTCCCCGGATATCTTCAGAAAATATTTTCATCTCATCTTTTATTCTGCTGTCCGCATGGCTGATCAGCGGAACGGTCGATTCAGAAGTCCGGTTTAAAATTATAGTTCCTGTATCAAAAGCCGTATTTCTGATTTTCACGTTCTCGCGGAACCGATCCGGGAAGAGAAACAGTTCTACTCCACGGTAAGCCGCTCTGGGGTAACAGAAATTCGAGCTTGCATGCGAGACCTGACCGGTATCCAAGGCCAGTTCCCCGCCCTCCAGATAGGTCAGCTCCCCATTCATCAGACTGAGTTCACATCGCCCTTCAAAGGCACAATTAATAAAAAGAATCGGCTGGTTCCTGTCAGGCATTGAATTCTTTTTCCCCAGAAAATCAAACTGCGGAATTTTCTGCGAACGAATATCAATGTCCAGGACTTTCAGTCCGGGAAGCAGATCGCAATAGACAAGGCATCCATCTTCTCTTTCATCGTCCGAAGGTATCTTGAATTCTTTTCTCCACTCCATGAAAGATTCCTTTTCTTTTTCTTCCATATCTGTGTCAATTACCTCACGCAAGTCTTCCTTCCCGAATCCTTACAGTCTGGTCACAGCACAGTGCGATCAGTTCCGGATCATGAGTCGATACAAAAACGGTTTTTCCCTTCTCTGAAAGCTGCTTCAGCAATTCTGCAACCTCGCGCATGTGCCTGTAATCCAATCCGGAAGTCGGCTCATCGAAAAGAAGCAGCTCAGCGCCGGCTGCAAGTGCTGACGCGATAGCCACTCTCTGTTTCTGCCCGCCGGACAGAGCCATCGGATGCTTTTCTTTCAGGTCCAGCAGGTCCACGCTTTTCAGAATTTCTTCCGCTTCTCTTTCATCCGGATGTTCCATCGACAGAAGAACTTCATCCATAACGCTGGTCGTAAAAAGCTGATGGTTCACATCCTGCATCACCATATAGCACTTTCGTGTTAAGTCTTTTCCGCGAATCTCTGTTCCGTTAAGTGCTACTGAACCGATGCAGCTTTTCTCAAGGCCGCACAGGCAGCGAAGAAAAGTCGATTTGCCGGCTCCATTCATTCCGATCACGCCAATTACTTTTCCTTTCGGAACGGTCAGGTCCGGAATTGCAAGGTCGCAAATGGGGGCATCTTTTGGCTGCAGCTTCCTGCGAAAGAAAAAGTACCGTTTGGGCGTATAGGTGAAATAAAAGTTGTGAAATCTGACTGTATTGTCCGCTGACATCTCTTTCGCATCTGCATCCGGGGAAGCTTTGGTGTTCTGTAAGCTTCTGCCCTCTGTATTTCCCGTGTATGAAAATTTTCTGATATATTCTTCTTCCAGATTCACGGGCCGAAGCTCATAGCCTGCCAGTTCTTCCGTACTTAAGCTTGCAAATGCATCTCCGTCCCAGACCTTCGCTATTTTCCCTTTTTCAACAAAAGCAGCTCTGTCGATCAGATCCTTCAGATACCACAGCCTGTGCTCAGAAACAATGACAGTCTTGCCCTGCTGCTTCCAGAGTTTCATAATCTCCCGCAGGTCCCGTATGGAATTCCAATCCAGATTTGATGACGGTTCATCCAGAATGATAATATCCGGAAGAAGCGCCGCTACAGATGCACACGCTATCTTTTGTTTTTCTCCGCCGGAAAGCTGAAACAGGCTTCGGTTCATCAGCTTACTGAGATTTAATTCCCTGACGATTTCTCCTTTTCTTCTCAGAATCTCCGCTTTATCCAGGCCGATGTTCTCCGGTCCGAATACGACTTCGCCGTCTGTATCCACGGAGAAAAACTGGCTTCTGGGATTCTGGAATACAGATCCCACAATCCCTGCCAGGTCATACAGTTCCATGTTCTGAATGATATGTCCGTTAACCTTTACTTCTCCGGATAATTCTCCCTTGTAAAAATGCGGGATCAATCCATTGATCAGCCGGGTAATTGTCGTCTTGCCGCATCCTGATGCCCCGCACAGGAGCAGACACTCTCCATCCGGAATCGTCAGGCTGACATCTGACAGATTGACCTGGTCAGAACCGTTATATTTGTATGTCACATTTTTAATCTCAATCATGCGAAAATTACTCCGTTAGACAATGAGAAGTACAGATACAGGCCAGTCAGAGCAGCCAGAATTGCAATCAGGACAAAGTCCAGGAACCGGAACCCGATCTCGCATACGTTGGTACGTCGGACCGGTGCTCCCAAACCTCTGGTTACCGCTGCGGCTGATAATTCATCCCCGATATTCACACTGGAAAAAAGGAGCGGAATCAGTCTGAACTCAATCGCTTTCAGAGGATTTCCTTTGCCGAACTGGATTCCTCTCATCTTCATTGCGTCCCGAATGGAGAGAGATTCTTCTTTCAGGGTTGGAAAAAAACGCATCATGACGGCAATCGATATGGTTACTCCCTGATGCATGTGCATACGATTCATCGCCGCCATGAACTCACTGATTTTAGTCGTTGAAATACAATACCAGACAGCCATCATCAATGGCGCAAACTGCATGACGATCGATGCCAGAAAAAGAATGATCATGCCAACGACACCGCCGATCCGGTTCGCGTTGATATGCATCAGAAAGGCAGAAAGGATGTAAAGAATTGTGAACCATACGCCTATATGATATTTTCCTTCTGCCACAATCAGCACGACAGGCACAAAGGTCATGATGGTCCGGATAACCGACGCCGGACCATCCGTGATATCAATCATTACAACAATTGAAAAGGCAACCAGGATCACCAGCTTCGTTCTGGGATCCAGATGGATCCAGCCTGTCCTCTCCTCTGGCTGCATGATGCGGGCCATATCAGACGATACCCGCCTTCTTGAAATTCTTTCTGACCACTGCTTTCCCAATCAGTGCGCCGATGACACCGGATACAAAGCAAAGGCCGATAATGATCGGATAAGTCTTAGGCGTGACCAGTGTAAAAAGCTGATTGACAAAGGCCGCTTCATAGCCGCCATCAAGCAGGCTCTGTTTGTAGGAGTCTGCAGTAAGAACCAGTGGCAGATAGCTCGCACTTACCCAAAGGCAGAAAACGCCATAGCTGATCACTGTTTTCTTACCGCTCTTGTAATTTCCAGACTTTGCGATCAGATCAGCAAAAACTCCGGCAGCGATACAGATCGGCGCACCCAGGAAACCCATGCCGAAAATAAAAAGCAAGATAGCGACAATAACGGAAGTGATCGTCAGCATTCCGAATTTTTCAATCTTGCAATAATAAAGCATCATCGGGATACCGGTTACAATCGGAATGAGCACAGCATACCCGGCAATGATAAACGGGGATAAAAAGCCAAGATACATAACAACCATCTGCACGACCCAGAGAAGGGCTGTAAAAATACCGATCGTAATAAAGTCTCTCGCTTTCAGTTTTTGAGTATTCATATTCATCCTCCTGGTTAGAAACATTTGAACTGTTTAATCAGTATCAAGAATGGCGGCCTGCCAAAGCTAATGTTAGTCTTGGCTAACTCTTATTTCAACTCATTTTCAGCATTTTGGCACATTTCAGTATTCAGGTTCTAAATCTATATACAATAAAAGATCCCTGATGTTACGCTGTGTGACGTAACCTCAGGGATCTTTTCTGCAACATTTCCATTTTTCATTCGTTATTAAAGTATAGGGAGGTGAACCGATTGGAATTCGAGCAGAAAAACTCTTGGAAGGCAGGATTCGAATGCTTCGCCACTTAAGGAAACCCAGCAATGACGGGCTTTCCGGAACCTAATTTCAGGTGTGGTGGTCGCTTACATATGTTTGGAAAGGTGCGGTTTCGTCCGCTGTTCAGACTTCGGATAATACTTTTGTTCCGTTATCATCTTACTGTTTATCCCTGAATTGCGCCTTCACATCAAAATACTGTTCCCACTTCATGATAAGTTCCGGAGCATACGCTTCTATTACTTTCAACAATTTTCTCAAATCACCAGCAGAAATTTTTGAATTGTTATTTTCAAGTTCAGCACTTCCGTCACTAAGAATCCATATTTTTGTAGCATTTGCAGAAACTTTCTTCGCTACGTGAACATAAATTGGCTCCAGGGGATCATTCTCATTGCTCCAGAAAAAAATTACATATCCAAAGGCTGAAAAGCATTTAGGCATATCTCTTCTCCTTCTGGAACAGGATTGTCAGCATTCCAACTTTCGCCACATGCTCCCAAAGTTCTGAAAGTTCTTCTTTCGTAAAACCGACAATATGTGTAAAGGCACCACCCGGGTAATCACATTGTGCGGAATCAAAATCATCACCCGACTGATTTGGTTTCTCAAAGTAAATAGTTACATATTCTGATCCGCTTTTTTTCTGCTTAATATCTGAATATGTAATTTCAAGACCATCTTCAAATGATAAAAAAGGATGATGCTCCATTTCTTTCACCTCCCACTACAGTTTAAGACTAATATAACATACTTGCGATATTCGGTGCCAACTTTTCATTAATGCCAGCACCGTATCGTAATATAAAAAGCAAAGAAAGTCATGCATTCTCTAATAAATACGTCGATGTCACGATTGAAAATTTGTAAGGAATTCCTAAAATGAAAAAAGACCTCTACTGCTTTCATCGACCTGCCGGGCATTGGTGCAAATTCGGGTATCCCCATGGGGAAGAGCGAAATTACACCGGTGTCCGGGAAGAAAAAACAGAATACCGCACGCAAGGAATTCCTGGTGCCCTTCGACGTTCCTGCCAAGGGAAGGAACGTTAAAATGCGGGGCCAGCGTCTGGACCCAGTTCTCAGAGATCGTAGAGCGCAGGCATGACTTCCATGTCACAGAAACAATCCGGGAGCTCTCCATGAATTTTGATTACAAACGTTGTCCCATCACCGAGACTGCTGTCGATACTCCGGTCCACTATGAAGCCGCCAATGGAGCTGTAAAGTTCAGGGAATGCCCCTGATACCTTCACGCTAAAGGATAACAGATACATTTACTATCCAACACCGTTAATAATGCAAGATCTTATTTTTAACTTTGAACGTTCTGTTAATATGCATATGCATCATCGGGCATCTCAATCAATACTTCCTCCGTAGAAGTGACTTCTTCATTTCCGTTTGCAGTCGCAACATAGACCACTGCAAATCTCGGAGTGTCATCTGTTTCTTCCGATGTCAGTCTACAGAAGACAGCATACTGGACAAAAGGAACAGCATCACGGTGTCCGAGGACCGCAACTGGTTCATATGCTATTTCGTCAGCATCATCAGCTTCGAAGGATGCGATGTCCATAGCGGCTTCGATCTGGTCCGATGTGAGGGAAGTACTGGACTGCCAGGGCGTATAGGATTCATCAAACGTTTTTGCATCAGACAGCGGGGCATCTTCCTCGGTCTTCAGGTCAACGTGTGTCTTTCCGAGCAGGTGGGCATCCGGGTCTTCTCCGAGTTCCTGATAGATATAGATGATATCCCAAGAGGCAGGCGTGGTCACGTCGTCGGAATCTGTCATTTCTTCGCAGAGGATTGCATAATCTGTCCCTTCCACATCTACGGTTGCGAGAAGAGCAACAGGATTGTAATGGTAACCCAACAGTTCGTCTTCTACCTTCTGAAAGGCCTGTTTAGCGTCCAGATTGTCACCAATGGACAGCATTCCGCGATTAATGTACCATCCTCCTTCCAGCGCTTCAGATGAAGCAGTTACACTCGCTGATAAAATGCTGGATGAGGCATCCTCAGGACTTTTTACGACACAGCCGGTAAAAGGGAGAGCTGTTGTAAAAAGAAGCGATAGAGCGATTGTTTTATTCAGTTTGTTCTTCATGGCAACCTCCTTTCTTATCTTTTCCACAGATAAATAGCCATTCTTCGCAAGTCCCTTGGGGTATTAGCGGGCCCTCAACTCTTTCGCCAATTCTGGTACAGATTGGCAGTGCTTGCTACATCTAGACATTTTCAAAATGTTCTCGAAAAATATCGTTCTCAATTGATTATCAAGAAGCTGCATTGTTAAAGAACTCTTTCAATTTCTCTGACCATTTGACTTTTATCATATAGCTTGCATGATTTTCTCCCGGCAATAAGAGTAAGCTGCCATTAGCTGACTCCGCAATAAACTTTGCTTCATCGACCGGAACGACAGGATCTTTATCTCCATTTACAACGAAGACCGGACAGGTGATTCTGCCAATTTCTTCCGCCGTGATGTCAGGAGTTTCTTTCATAAGTTTTTCAAATCTTTCATTAGAAGCCTTTCCGGGATACCAAGGAAGTTTCTCCATGAAAGCTGCATACCCCGGCTTTTTTACAAGGCTGGCTCTGGCAACTCCACTGCACACGATTACCCCTGACAGTTTTTCAGAAATATTCATCGCTAAAAGCAGTGCAACCGTCCCTCCTCCGCTATGTCCCAGGACAAAAGGCTTCTCAATATGCAGCAGTTCTATAAATTCTATTAGGTCCTTTACGGTTTCCGGATAGCTGAGCTCACAGTCAGAAGTACTTTTCCCACTGCCCCGACGGTCAACAACATAGACCTCATAATCCGCCTCAAGTTCTTTCCTCATGAATGACAGATAGGAGGTATTCTTCATATTACCGCCGAGCAGAATGATTGGCCTTCCGTTGCCATAAACCTCGTAATGCAATTTGATTCCGTTAACACTAACTTCCATTTCACTCTCTCCCGCCGATGATCTGAGGAAAACATTTGATCTCTGGGCACGTGGGATGAACCGTACAGAGAACAATGTGATGGGACTTACAGCCACCGAAGCGGCTTACAGATTTGGCATTGAGTGGAAGGATAGTTTACTCAATGTCATCAGCTCAAATTATTACTATATGAAAGACACTCTGGAATCAGAGATTCCGGATATCGTCGTATATGCTCTTGAGGGGACATATCTTCCCATGCTGGATCTTCGCAGCGTAGTTCCGGAAGAGCAGGTACATAATCTGATTCAGAATAAATGCCATATTGCCGTCGATTATGGTGAAGTTTTTGGAGAATGTGCCCGCGGTTTTATTCGTCTTAATCTTGCTACCGAACCGCGTTATGTGAAAACGGCTGTCGAGCGGATTATTGAAAACCTGAAGTAAATCAGAAACAGGGTGGTTGTACTATGGATATTAAGGAATTAGCAAAGGAAGAGGAAGACTACATCATCTTTATGAGAAGGCTCTTTCATGAAAACCCAGAGCTTTCTGGGAAAGAGTTCCACACGAGAGAACGGCTGATACGGGAGATTGACAGTATGGGAGTTCCCTATAAGCTGCTGCCAGGCTCAGGGACTAGCGGTGTAGGTCCAAGAAAACGTCCGCACTCCCCTTTCTGTACTTTTATTATGCAATAAACAGTTATGGATGACATGATGAACTGGTCTGTGGCAAAACTTCAGGACAATGGCCCCAGCCTTCTTATCATTCTCATGATGATTTTGATGGCATATTTAGGCGGATTCGGCGGTACAGATGCTCCGATTGCAGTAGTACCCATTGGTGTCCTTTTTGCAAAGAAACTGAAACTCGATCCCATTTGTGCGCTGGGAGTTATAACAATCGCTGCACTTGTTGGATTTGGCACAGGTCCTGCACAGCAGGCAACGACGCAGATGCTGATGGGTGTTACTCTTCCATATCCTCCAGTATATGCAGTAATTGATTTTTCATCACAGGCAAATCTTCCTCAATAATCTGCCAGACCAGTTGAAGGTTGACACCTTCATAGTCATGGACGATTCTGTTTCTCAGTCCATATAGCTGGCGCCAATGTACTTCCGGATACTGTCTCTCAAACTCCTTATCCAGCTTTGATACCAGTTCACCCATCTGACTTAAATTGAATACACAGGCTTCTACCAGCATGGAATTCTCTTTAAAGTCATCATATTCAGCACCATCGCAATAGCTGTTAATGGTGCTGATTAATCTTATTAATTTTGATACGATGATATTATTCCGCATATATTTCTGTACCGGTGTTCTGAATTTCCTCTTCTACACGTGATCCGTGTTCTACATGAGTTACATCTATCAAATCTACTTCTTTGTTTACTGCCTCAGAAATGTCCTCAATCAAGCCGACAAATGCCAGTCCGCGCAAACCGCTGTCAACTAAAATATCTATATCGCTTGCACTGTCTGCTGTTCCTTTACTATAAGAGCCAAAGAGCACTGCTCTTTTAACTCCGTAACGACTGAAAACCGGCATCAACCTCTCTTTTATTTCATTCTTCGTATAAACTCGCCTGTTTTTATTCATCGCAATCTCCATTCCTCCGGCGAAATAATCTCTCACGATAATAATTCTTTGAAATCCATATACAGCCAATTACAATATACACCTTCCTATTGTTATGGAACAAGCAATCCTAATCAGCTATATATTTTGCTTCCAGTATTTCCAACAAAAAGAGGGAGGAACTCGGGTGAGCTCCTCCCTCTTTTTGTGTCGAAGCGACTGGATTCGAATGCTTTGCCACTTAAGAAAGCCCAGCAATGACGGGCTTTCCGGGACCTGATTTCAGGTGTGGTGGTCAGTGTGGCGGTCGCTTACATATGTTAGAAAGGAGTAGTTTCGTCCTCTGTTCAGCCCTCTGAATCATATCCGAACAGATCGGACTCGTTATCATTCGTCAATATATCTGATCTCTTCGTGATATGTCATCCAATAGGCTTTATATTCATCTACCGAGGCCTGCATAACAGCAAGGATGTGTCTCAGCACGTTCGCCGGAACTTTACTGTTATTATTTTCAATTTTGAATGAGTTATTTTTCAATATCCATATTTTAGTAGCATTCGCCGCCGGTTTACCCTGGGCTATATGAAAATGGATAGGCTCACCATTTTCATTTGTCCAAAAAAATACATACCATCCACTATATCTGATATAAACAGGCATTAAACAGCATCTCCCATCTGGTCTAACGATCTGAAATAACAAACCGTCGGATAAATACGATGAAAGTCATCCAGGAACTTCTGCGTCTTCTTGGGATCATCCGCAAAATTATTATCTATGATTTTTCCTTCATTCGAAATCAAAATGGCTTGTGCTGTATCCCGTTCCTCAAAAGCAATGTCATTATCAGAATACGTAATGATTATGCCATTTTTTTCACAGTATTCGTGTCTCATTTGTATTCCTTCCTTCTTTGAAGCTAAATCAGTAAGTCCTATACTCTTTCATGCTTTCTCATATATCTTCCGTATACCAGCAATATACAGATTCACCAATACAAGATTCTCTGCCTTACAATTCTATACGCAGATTTTACCATAATTATTGATTTTTAGAAAATTAAAAAGCCATTCTATAAACACTTTAGTCAAAAAAGCTGATACTCTCATCGAGTAAAATGTTCATTGATGGAACTATTCCAAGCTGACGCGGTTTCGCCCAGGGTTCGACAGACAAACATTCGTTCACTTGCGAAACCCGCAAAAAATCCACTGGAACCATTTCATAGTACAAGAAAAGGGGATGCCCTTTCGAACATTCCCTTTTTCATCTGTATAATTGACCGGATTAAAATTTTTAATTAGCTGTTCGGCTTAATGATGCTTGTACTGTTGGCGAGTTTCGTGCTTAAACGAGTAGCTCTGCTGAGATTTAACGAAACTGTTACCACGACCCCATTTCTCTGTTTTTTATCAGTTACATTTATGCTGCACCTCTTTATTTTTTAATTTTTATGCTCCCGTTCAATGTAATCGTTTCGCTGCTCTCGTTCCGAATATGTACCTTTGTCCGGCCATCTTTACCGCACGTGAGCTGAACTACAGGAGATCCATCCGTTGTCTCTATCGCCTGACTGTTATCAAAGATATAGTCTTCGTCAAGTTTGAAGCAAAGTCTGTGAGGCTCACTTAATGTCATAGAAACAATGACCACTTCATCTTTCTTCACCTCAAATCCGCTTTGTTTTCTAGGAAAATAAACCTTCTCCTGACCTGATTTGAGTATGGAGTTCTTCACCGAATAGGATATATACTCTGCATCGTCAATGGATTTTGCAGCAGCTTCAGTAACCTTGAAGGGCGAACAGATCATAATTACAAGAAGCAGGCAAAAAGCAATAAATCGTTTCATTTTGACCTCCTCGTATTATTGTTTTCAAAGGATCGATACTTTTTCAGAGGACTTATTCGTAATGACGATTTTCGCCTCTCCGGCTGCATAAACCGGCAGCAGAACCTCCGGTGTCGTATCCGTGACATCCAGACCATCCTCGGTACCAAGAGAGATATTCAAACGTGTCTCTGCATTTTGCCGGAAAGAAATACCGATTACGTCCCCCTCCTTCAGATTCAATGTCTTCTGATCATCCAGAATGCAGATTGTGATAGACTCCCCTGACCTGATTTCGACCTTTTTATCCTGTGTAAATCTCTGCAGCGTTTCTGAACTTCCCTGTTTGTAATAAAGGTCTGTGAATGGAATCTTTCTGCTGGAAATGCCATTGCCATTCTCGGTAATGCTCTGAATGGTCACATAATCCTCTTCAAAAATCAGCCGGTCTTCCTCGTCTTTTTCAGCTGCTTCTTCCAGTGCCTTATTCTGCTTTTCAAGGTCTTCTATTTTCTGATCCTGGTTTTCAATAAGTTCCTGCAGATTCTTGAGCTGTTCCTGTAAATCTGTCTGATTTTCCCGGGTTGCCACAGATATTTTCTGTGTCGTGTCCATGGCGAATACGCTGATGGTAACGCTGCATATAAGAAAAAACACAGCCGCAGCCTGTCCGGCTCTTTTCAGGACTTTACCGACAATATGCTTATTTCTCTCCGGCTCTTGCTTATTCGCATAGCTATCCTTTCCATTTGTATCCATAGATTCTACCTTTAAGGAATCTCCTAAGCGATTGATGAAATCAAATTTGTCTTCTCTGTCCATTGGAATCAAAACCCTTCTTTCTTCAGATATTCTCTCAATTTCTTTTTAGTCCGGTGCAGCCTGAGCGATACAGCAGTAACCGACAGATTCATCTCTCCCGCTATATCTTTTATAGAGTCCGTCATCCAGAACCTTCTCATGAAAATTTTTCGGTCTGTTACAGACTGGCTCTGAAGAAAATGCTGAAGACTCTCCAGCAGTTCATCAGCCATTGCCTGACTTTCTACCGTATCGACTGCCGGAAGGAGATTCTCCAGTTCATCCAGGACGGTCTCAAAAGCAGAATTCCTTTTTCCGGCATGATTGTCCCGATATCTCTTATGAGCCAGATTTCGGGCGACAGATATCATATACGCCTCTAAAGATTTTGGCTCATCCGGTGGAATGCTCTGCCAAAGTGCCATGCCCAGATCATTCATGCATTCTTCTGCGTCCAGAGGATTTCCCAGAATATTTTTACTTATATGGCGGCACTTCGCGCCGTATTTGCGAAAGGCTTCTTCTATGCTCTCCTGATCCCTGTCATGAAAAAGCCGGATAATCTCTTCATCTGTCATCTGCTGTTTCCCCTGTAATAAAGGAAGCGGTCTAAATTGCCCTTCTATTATTTAAGTACCCATTTCAATCTCATTCTTTCATATTCTTGGTAAATATTGGGGATTTTTATTCATTACCTGACGCGGCCTCGCCCGGGGTTCGGCAGTCGAACATTCGTTCGCCTGTCGGACCCGGAGCTGTCGCACTAATTAAGTGCGGCAGCTCCATTTTTATAAGCATTTTATCGGGTACAACTGTTCAGAATCGGTGCTTCGTGAATTTAAATTTTTCTTTTTCCGAAGCCTTTCATATCCTGATACCAAATCCTAAAGAATTTTTTATTCATGAGACATCTGTAAAAACGAAGAGCTGTTGAACCTATCTTTTGGTGTAGGCCATTTTGGCCCACACCACTTTTTTTAATCAGCAGCTTCTATAAGGTTTCCATCCAATCTAATGGATGCCCTGCTGTTCTGCACCGCACTCCGGATTCTTCCGATCAGACTGTTCAAGGATTCTCTGTCCTGGCAGAAATTTTGATGTACTGCCAGGCACTTTTTAAAATAGTCTTCCGCAGATTTCTGATCCGTTTCCAGATGTGACCTGGTATAACGTTCCAGGTATATGGAAGCATGCAGGAAATAGATTCCTTCCATGTCCGGGTCATTTTCTAATCCAAGTTCTGCCAGCTCTTGCTCAATCCGGTCAAGCCACCCTAATGCCTCTTCTATTTTTCCTGTTTCTCCCAGAATCTGGGCGTGGTTCGTGACCATCCGTATATAATCCCTGGAATAGCAGTGCCGTCCGTTCTCTTCCCAACTGATCAGGTTATAATCCCTCAGGATAGAGATAGCATTTTCTAAATGGACATCTGCTTTTTCCAGCATATTCATGGCAAAATACACTTCGCTCATACCTGCGTTGATGTTGGCCACAAGTCTTGCGTTCCCGGTCCGTGTTTCACCGACGGTCAACAGAGCTTTCTTGTAACAACTCAGCTGCGATGCCGGATCACCGGCGTAGACAGCCTCGGCGCCGATCATCCAGCCGCGTGCCTGGTCCTCCGGCTTTCCTTCGCCGCTTCCAAGAATTACTATAAGGCTTTTGCATAAATCCAGATACAAACCTGTACATCCCGCTTCTTCCACGTAATCGATCAAATCCTCCAATACTTTCAGGTACCGTTCTTTCTCATCCTTTATCAGGACCTTGTCCGCATTGGTCCCCAACTGGATCACAAGCGAGGATTGTCCGGATCCTGCCGGCGTCTCCCTGCATTTTAAGCTCAGATGCTTCAGCCATGTCACGCTGTTAGATACTGCCGGCCTGGTTTCCGTTATGGCTACGTCCTGAACGATCGGCTTCATACTTACCTTTCTGTCTTCCTCCGCATCGACCAGCCCTCTTTGTATCAGACTCTCCAGATTGTTCAGGTTCTTCAGCTCCAGGAACTCTGCTAAGAAGGATCGCGGGACCATATATTCTCCGGTCAGCGACAGGAAGCGCAGGATATCTGTTTCTTCTTCTCTCAGATGAAAGAGTGAAAACAGAAGCCGCAGATGCTCGTAATACGTTCCTCTTCTGGGCTGTCCGTCTTTCTCCGTACGGATCCTGTCTGTAGAGTCCAACGCAATATTCTGTTCCTTTATCTTCTCAAGAAGCCGGTCCGGTTCCAGAACCCCGACCGCCAGAAGGCGGGCTGCCAGTTCCACCGCAAACGTATGCCCATGCAAAAGGTCTGTTATCTGTCTGATGATCTCATCATAACGTCCGTTTTTTCCGAAATAATAATGAACCAGCTTCAATAAACCGTCGGACTCCCTGATCTCAGTTAATTCCATCTGGTTTTCTGCAAGGTCCGGGTTCCTTGTTGTGATCAGTACGCGGCAGTGCAAACCAAGGATATCCTGCAGAAAAGGATCATCCTCCGGCGCCGTATCCATATTGTCGATGATCAAAAGCGTATCCGGCAAAAGGCAGCGGAAGAAATTCAGATGGTCCTGCAGCTTTCGATAGCCGGAGATCCCCACATCCGTGACAAAAGGAAGATCTCGGAACATTTTCTTCAGGTCGCCTTTATAAGAGAAATATAAGATGTTCGTATAATCATCCCGGTGGATTCTGGCATATTCTCTGGCAAGCTCGCTCTTCCCGATGCCCGGAATTCCGGTCAGGGTCACTCTTTCCTCTTCCATCAGTTTCCGATGCAGCTCCTGCAGTTCGTCATCGCGTCCGCAGAACGCAGGGCAAGGCAGCGGTACCCTTCGAAGGATGATATTTTCCGAGACCGGAAGAGACCTTTTTGCCTTTTCGTCTGTTCTTTTATGCTTGTGGAAAGGCCGGTTCATGCTATAGCAGACCGCGCCGGTCAGGAAAGCAGCCATCTGTCCGTCTGTTTCAAGTCCGTAGTCCTTTAAAAGTTTCTTTCTGCTGCGAAACGTTGTGAAATCTCCAAGGATCAGCTTCCTGATCTGATCCATGACATTCTCATATTCCACCAGCATCGGAAAAACGTTCTCCAGGATGTCTTCCCTCATCCGTTTCTGATTTTCTGTCTGCCGATAGAACTCCACGATCTTTTCCGGGACCGCCTCCATCCCGTTCATCCATTTGATATAGGCTGTTTCATCCGGTACCTGGCCGGTAAGGAGAAAGGATCCCAGAAGGGCAGCGCAAAGATCGGTCACTGACACCGATCTTTTTTTATATTCCTTCAGAATCTGCATGACTGTCCTGAACTCAAACCTTTCCAATTCTGACTCCCTCTTATCTGTGCCCGATATGTGATTAAACCACATTCGGGGATTACTCTTACTCTTCTAGCATTTATGAGTAATTGTATTTCTCTACTATTATAAAAACAGATTACATATTCGTCAAGAATCTGGATATTGAATTTCACTTTTGAAACGGATCAAATATTTTTCTGATTCTTCATCGTTCTTTTCACGGGAAATTTTCAGTATCTGCGGGCAGAACCCCTCTCCAGCAACGCTTTTCAGATGGGATTGTCTTCTTTTCTTCGCAGAAAGAGTGCAGTTTCGCCGCTTCGTTACGCCACCTGACCTTTCTTATCATGAATTCAGGAATTCTTACAGACAGAAACAGACCGGCTGGTCAAATAGCAGGAGGAAAAAAATGAAAATGAAATTTATCACAGCGTCAACAGGACTTCCCACTTATATGGTCTTCCCCAGATTTCTCATGCAGCTTGACATCAATCACACAAGCCAGATCGTCTACATGCTGCTGATGGACCGAACGAGGATGTCCCAGAGGAACCCTGAGTGGATTGACGAGAACGGGCATGTCTTCGTCATCTATACGATCCGTGATATGGCTAACCGGATCGGCAAAAGCCCTATGACCGTCAAGAACGCCTACAAGGACCTGGAGGAGCACGGTCTGATCCTACGTTGCCACACGGAAACAGGCAGACCAAACCATATCTATTTACAGATGCCGGAGACAGTTTTCTGTCCGGAACAGAGACAGAATTCTGTCTGTAATGCTGACAGAAAACTGTCTCCTAATAAGAACAATAGAGAAATAACAACAGAGTCCTATCATGCACATGGTCAGAGTTTTGAAGCTCTGTACGACCAGGAAGGATAAACCCTATGACAAGCATCTATTATCAACGCCTTATCGACAGCCGCTATCGCAGCAGGAAGCCGCTCATCATCACGACCAACCTTCCCCTTTCCATCCTGAAGCATCCGGAGAATATCGATCAGAAACGGATCTACGAACGGATCCTTGCCTGCTGTATCCCCGTAAAGATGAACAGCGGCAATATACGGGCGGAAATGAGTGAAGAAAAATTCAAGGACACCCGAGAATCTCTTTTCAGAAAGGACGCAAAAAATGACGACATGGAAAAATCTGTTGAATGAAAACTTAAGTGATGAAGAATTCGAGAAGAAAGTAACTCAGATAAAAAATCAGATACAGGAAAAGAAACAGCGGGACCTCGTGAGAGAGCGAAAGGAAAGGACGCGCCGCCTGATACAGGAAGGCGCCATCCTGGAGAGCGCAGTCCCCCAGGTGAAAGAAATCCCTGTCGAAGAACTGAAAGACTTTCTGGAGCAAAGAATCAAAACAGGACAATAAAAGGAGGCTCGTTTTCCCGTAAGGGCGCACTTACTCACCACCCTGCGGGCGGTGGTATTTCCCTTCGGGAAAGCGTGCGATCCGGTGAGGAAGTCATTAATGGCAATCTATCATCTTGAGGCAAAAGTAATAAGCAGAAGCGCGGGAAGGTCCGCGGTCGCGGCCGCGGCTTATACTTCCTGCACCAGAATAGAAAACCGTTACGACGGCATCTGCCATGACTACCGGAAGAAACGCGGCTGCATCTACAGCGAGGTTCTTCTTCCGGATGCAGCACCCAGGGCATGGTATGACCGTTCGGAACTGTGGAATGCGGTGGAGGATGCCGAAAAGTCAAAGGACAGCCGCCTGGCAAGAGAGCTGATCGTCGCGCTTCCCCGTGAGCTGAAAGCTTCGGATTGGATCCAGCTTACAAGAGAATTCATCCAAAAGGATTGCGTATCCAAAGGCATGTGCGCGGACTTCAGCATCCATAATACGGACGGCCAGAATCCCCATGCTCACATTCTCCTGACCGTAAGGCCTCTGAATCCGGACGGAAGCTGGCAGGCAAAAACGCAAAAGGAATACATCTGCCGCAGGAACGGTGAAGAAAAGCACCTCACGCCGATGGAACTCCGCAGCTTGGAAGGAGATGGCTGGGAAAAACTCTATCACTACAAAAAAAGCCGTTCTAAAGCCTGGCTGACTCCTTCCGAGGCTTCTGCCGAACCCGGGTGGGTCCGGTTATCGAAAGACCCGAAGAGCAGCCGTTACGGACGTCAGAATCCTGTCTCAGAGGAATGGAACAGTATAGACAGGCTGGATCTTTGGCGTTCCGGATGGGCATCTGCCGTCAACCTTGCATTAGAAAAAGCGGAGCGTTCCGAAAGAGTCGATCACAGGAGCAATCAGGAGAGAGGGCTCGACGAGATACCGACCATCCACGAAGGCTATCACGCCAGAAAGATGGAGAAAGCCGGGCATATCTCTGACCGCTGCGAGATCAACCGACAGATACGGTCGGACAATCTCCTGATCCGTTCTCTGAAGGCTGAACTGAACAAACTGCTGAATGCCGTACGCAATACCATTCCGGCCATCGCCGGCATACTGGAAGAGCTCAGGGTCCGTCTGATCTTCCTCAACTTCAGACTGGAGGAAAAGAGCTTTCCTGATCGCTCTTATGGCGAAGATACACGCTATACGGAAGGCCAGCTTCAGAGAGAAAAAACAGATATCCAGACAGAGTTTTTCCGTAAGAACTATTCTGTACCGAAGGAAAAACAGAACAATCTGACGGATGAACGGGTACGCTACCGGGTCCTTCATGGTCCTGAATTTCTGAAAAAATTCCAATCAGATTTCGGAAAGGGAGCGGATAAAGACCGGCTGATCGATTCCATCCTGGAGACCGACCGGGAGCTTGGCGAAGATTTCCAGAGCCGGGTCCGCCTCTATAAAAAAGAGCAGAAACGTCAGCAGAAGCTTACGTCAAAGGATATTGCCACGAGAAAGAAGAGTAAACGATACCGCTCCGACAGCAGAGAGCGTTAAAGAGACCAGACGATTACGAAAGGACATTGACCGGTTGAGCAGGAGAAAACCTACAACTTTACATGCTGCAGACCCCCATGATATTCTGAAGCTGGCTGAACAGCAAGTGGACGAAACCAAGGAGGAAATGTTACGCAAAGAAATATTAAAGCAGCACCCTTATAAGATTCGAAAAGAGACTTACCGGGGTGATAAGGTTCGATATTGCTCGTATATCATCGACCCGGTCACAAATAGGAAAACGGTTATCAAAAAGACCAGGCTCGAGGACCTCGAGGATGCGATCGTGGATACCTACCGGAACGGGATCAGCAAGATCACAATGGAAGGGATCTACCCGGAATGGCTGGATTACAAGGCAGTTGAGTCTTCTCAGGCAAATGCCAATATGCTGAACTATTACTGGGGCAAATATCTGAAGGGGACGC
Source organism: Eubacterium sp. (assembly GCA_036308545.1). Classification (GTDB taxonomy): domain Bacteria; phylum Bacillota; class Clostridia; order Lachnospirales; family Lachnospiraceae; genus Bilifractor. The sequence continues at coordinate 26,488 of JAXJVN010000005.1, forward strand.
CGGTCACAAAGAGACAGATGTCTTCCATCCACATGATCGACCTGAAGACTGCATGTCTGGACATCATCAGCAAAAATAATATGACCAGGAAGCAGTTCTCCGGCATGAAGAGTGTCCTGTCAGGCCTTTACCAGTATGCGGCAGAGAAAGAGCTGGTCCCAAGGAACATTGTCAGGGACATCCGGATCAGTACCAGGCACTTCCGAAAAGCAGACCCTAAGCCGGTAGAACAGCAGATCTTCCCGGAGGAGCTCGCAGGAAAACTGATCGAGGCGGCCAAGGACACTTACCGCACCGGCAAGCTGCATAATACCGGTTACCTGGCTATCGCCCTGAATTTCTGGCTCGGTCTCCGTGTCGGAGAGCTGGTAGCTTTAAGGCAGGAGGATATCGACTGGAAGAACCACAAGCTGCACGTATGCAGGTCCGAGGTCAAGTCCTATGACAAGGACCTTCACCGAAACGGAAGCGAGATCAGTGACTATCTCAAATGTGGAAAGACAGAACGCTATGTCGTACTGGTCCCCGAGGCTGAGGAGATTCTCCGCGAAGTCATCCGTCACAACATGAAGAAGGGACAGACCGGCGGATACCTCTTTATCCGGCTTGACAGGCCCGGAGAGCCTGTTTCCACCGAATGTATCGGGCATGACCTGCACCGCCTGTGTGACAGGCTGAATACCGAATATCGAGGGGTACACGGGATCCGCAGGACTTACGCGACGAAGCTTTTCGACGGAGGGCTCCTGAATCTGGAGCAGATCCGCCTGATGCTTGGTCATGAGGATTCCGAGACTACGAGAAAGTACTACATCAAAGAGGCCGCGCCGGATAACGTAGATGTCTTCAATGAATCTTTAAGATACAACGCATAACCTCCCACAAAGTGTGGTGGTTTGTGGTGGTCGCATTTTTAGAAAATGAAAAAACGCCAGAAGCCTTTAAAATCAAGGTTTCTGACGTCTTCACGTCGTCGAAGCGACTGGATTCGAACCAGCGGCCTCTGCGTCCCGAACGCAGCGCTCTACCAAACTGAGCCACGCTTCGATTGCTGTTTTTTTCACCAGCGAATGCTATTTTAATATACAGGGAAACGGTTGTCAACAATTTTTTTATTTATCTTTATCTGCTTTCTGTCTGTTTTTTTGTGAAAAAAGCTGTCCGCCGCTTCCCTGTTCTATTTCCTGTTTCTTTCAACCCACCTGGTAAACGTCTGCGTACTGACGTCCGAAGGCGCACGCTTCTGCATGTGTAGCAAAATATACGTCTACATGGCCATAGGGAGTTCCGCGGTCCTGTACGGTGTAAACATGTCCGTTGATGGAGAGCTTTGTCCCGAACGGTACGCCATACATTGCTACTGTTACTCCCGGTGTCGCATATGCACCGCTTGCAGTAAGTCCCTTATATGCAGAGTACGCACCGCAGCAGATTGAACACGGGCAGTATCCTGTCAGTACCCAGTGGCCAAGGTAAGTTCCATTCGAAGAAGATTGTGCAGGTTCTTCAGCAGGCTGCTCATTCTCCGTTATCGTTACATCTCCTGTGCTTTCTGAAACTGTAATCGTGGCTGCTGACTGCTGGGCTGGCTGGCTGTCCGATGAAGAACTGTTTTCTGACGAAGATACATTTGAGACTGAAGACGCATTCGATGCAGATGCTGTACTCGTTGCAGACACTGACGATGTATTGGACGTCGAAGCTGCAGCGTGCACGCTGTTGTTTGCGTCAGCTGGCTGTGCTGCTTTTGTAACGGTCGGTGCTGATGCCGCTCCTGCTTCTGTATTATTGCGATAGGCTGCCGCAGCAGCTTCTGCAGCTGCCTGTCTCTTTTGCTCTTCCTGCTTTGCCGAAAGCTGTGCAATTGTGTTCTGCTGGCTCTGGATTGACGCAAGAAGACTGCTTGCCTGAGACTGCTGTCCCTGAAGTTCCTGCGCATAGGACTGAACTTCAGAAGCGGTCTGGTTATAAAGAGCAGTCAGATCAGCTTGTTTCTGCTGTGCCTGTGTCTGAAGATTTGTCAATTCTTCTTTCTGTGAAGTCAGCTCTGCTTCCTGAGCCTCAATCTCTGCACAGGTATCTTCATAGTTGTCCAGCATCTTGCGGTCATAATCTGTCAGATCCGACATGGTGGTTACCCTGGAAATAAAATCCGTAAAGCTTTCCGCAGAGAAGATAGCCTCCAGCATTCCATTATCCGTGGAATTCTCATACATGTACTGGATTCTCTTCTTCATGTCGTTATACTGAAGTTCCTTGTCACGGTATGCACTTGCAAGACTGACTTCTGTATCGTCGAGCTCCTGCTGCTTGGCATCACACTGATCGTTAAGGCTTTGTACCTCTTCGCTCAGGGCAGTCAGCTGTGTATTCAGTTCCGTCAGATATGCTTCAGACTGACCTTTTTTGGATTCCAGGTCTGCTATGGTCTGTTCAACGGACTGCAGCTGCGACTGGGAATTAGCCTGTCTGCTTTTGGCAGCATCAATTTGTGACTGCAGATCATCTGCCTCAGCACTGAGCGTGCCGCAGGCAAGCATGATAACCGCCAGTCCGGCAGCAGCAGGGCGCATCATAAACTTATGAAGGCTTCCTTTCTGCCTTTTGCTGTTTCTAGCTTTCATACTTCCTTCCTTTTCTCCCCGAAAAATTCCGCCGGCAATAAATAACCCCGTCCGGCATAAGGCCTAAAAGCCCTTTTTTACTCAACCCCTTTTTATTGAGCTGCACGGCATCCAAATGCCTTGCATTTTTTTGGTGTCTTTTGCCTATCGGCAAGCTTACCCACATTTGTCATTGTTTTGCAATTATATCACGGCGTGTTAAAATTTAAAAGCATTTTTTTAACATTTCTTAATATTTTTGTAATTTATTGCTGTATTTTTTTCAATTCTTGCGCCAGGCCGCAGGGTATTTATTTTTCAGACGCCCTTTTGCCGCTTTTGCCCAGCCAATTGGGTGATTTTCCGCACAAATCAGGACCCATCCGCTGTCCGGTATGGTTTCGCCGTCTTCTGCATGAATCTCCAGTCCTTTCAGAAAGTCTCCCAGCCTTGGATCATCTGCAGCAAGCGAGAAACGGAACGGATATTCCGCCTCTGTCAGTGCAAGTGCCAGAGGCTGAGACGGCTCAAATCTACCCTTCTTCCACTCCCCTAAAAAGAGACCGTTGCGAAAGACCTCGATCCCTGACAGCATGGACGGTTGCAGAGTTTCCAGAAATGCTCGTCCGCCCCGTGATTTTATTTTTGAAAGCCATTCTAACGATTCTGCCGGACCGTCCTCTTCCCCGCCATTTTGAAAAAAAGTCTGAAGGAAGTTCTCTTCCTCCCTGGACATCCTGCCTGATAGTGCAGCCTGCCCGTTTTCCTTTCTGCTTCTTTTGCTGCTTCCTCTCTCCTGCCTGTCCGGAAATTCTATTTCCTGACTGCCAGGCTCTCTGCCCAATTCCCTGCTGTTTTTTCTTAGGAGAGTCAGAAAGTGTCCTTCGCCTTCCACTTTATGGGGCCAGATCCGGACACATTTTGTCAATTCTTCTGAATCGTTCCCCCAGGCAGGGTTTCCATTGGAAAATCCTTTCATTTGGGGCAGTTCCTGTATTTCCATCTCCGGATAATTCTCAAGCAGCCAGGAGACTGTCCCTTCGTCCTCTTCCGGTGAAAAGGTGCAGGTCGAATACATGAGCAGACCTCCGGGTCTCAGCATGACTACCGCAGATTCCAGGATTTTCCGCTGCATGGCGGCACATGTCCTGACCTTATCCGGACTCCAGGTCTTTCTTGCGTCTTCCGATTTGCGGAACATGCCTTCGCCTGAACAGGGGGCATCTACCAGGACCTTGTCAAAAAAGCCCCGGAAATGCATGGCAAGGTCCGCCGGCTCCGCACAGGTTACAACCGCATTGCGCGTTCCGAAAAGTTCCAGGTTACGGAGCAGGGCCCGCGCTCTTGTCCTGCTGTTGTCGTTTGATATCAGGAGTCCTGTACCGCCGAGTCTGGCGGCAAGCTGGGTGGATTTTCCTCCCGGCGCAGCGCAAAGGTCCAGAACCCTGTCTCCTTTTTCAATCGGCAGAAAAGCTGCCGGCGTCATTGCGCTGGGCTCCTGCAGATAAAAGAGGCCTGCTGTATAAAAAGGATGTGCAGCTAAAGGATCCTTATCTCTGGCGACAAAGCCTTCCGGAGCCCACGGAACCGGTTCCAGAGGATAGGGAAAGCGCTTCCGGAAGTCTTCCGGTGAAATCTTCATTGTGTTGACGCGCAGCCCCCTCCTCCGCTTCTCTTCATAGCTGCCCAAAAAGGCGGAATATTCCTCCCCGAGCATATCCTTCATTCTATTGATAAAATCCTGCGGCAGATTAATCATCTTTACATCCTAATTTTGTTCCAGGTATATATCAGCCTGCGATCTCTCTTCTAAAAAAACAGCTTGCCAAGTATACTATAGGAACGTCAGTCGGCGCAATCGCCTCTGAACACAAAGAGGCCCTTCCTCTATGCTTTTCCTGTAAAGCACGGAGGAAAGACCCCTTAGTAATTCTCTAAAATCTGATTCTTTTACACTCCCGATAAGTGTAACAAGTTTACCACACTTCTATGACTTTGTGCCAGTCTTTTTTCTTCCTCTCCACGAAAATTCTGTCATATTAATTGCAAAAAATCTTAAAAACCGATCGTTAAGACCGGCAGTCATGCATATGCATTTAAATCGCGTACCTTGCATTTTCTTCAATGACAACCTTAATTCCGTCTTCGCCGCTGTAATAGGAATTGGCACGAATGGTATCGCGGCTCTCTACGATACAGTTCTCGATGTGCGAATTATCCCCAAGGTAGACATTATTAAGAACGATTGAGTTCTTGATCACGCAGTTGTTGCCTACATACACGTCTTTAAAGAGAACAGAGTTCTCAACGGTTCCGTTAATGATACAGCCGCTGGAAATCAGACTGTTCCTGACCTGGTTGCCCGGGTTATATTTAGCAGGCGGATAGTCGTCGGCTTTGGAATAGACTTCCGGATACTGATTAAAGAAGTAATCACGGATCTCGGGCTTGAGGAAATCCATGTTGGTCCTGTAGTAGGATTCAACGGTCGCGATATTGCTCCAGTAGCTATCAATCTTGTAGCCGTAAATTCTCTTCAGATTTTTATAACGAATAAAGATGTCTTTTACCAAATCGTAACGTTCTTCCTGGGCGCTTCGCTCAAGGAGTTCGATCAGCTGCCTTCTTCTCAGGACATAGATACCGGTAGAGATCAGGTTGGAACTGGAAACCATGGGTTTCTCTTCAAAATCTTCCACACGGAAATCTTCGTTCATCCTGAGTACGCCGAAGCGGGAAGGATCATCGTTTTTACATTCCGTGCATACGATCGTAATATCGGCTCTCTTCTGGATGTGATATTCCAGAACCTTATTATAATCAATCTTGTAGATGCCGTCCCCGGACGCAATGATGACATAAGGCTCATGGCTTTCCTTAAGGAATTTCAGATTCTGATAAATCGCATCTGCTGTTCCCCGGTACCACCAGTTATTATTGACCGTTACCGTTGGGGGAAAAACGTAAAGCCCTCCCTGTTTACGTCCGAAATTCCACCACTTCGAACTCATCAGGTGCTCGTTCAGTGATCTTGCATTGTACTGAGTCAGCACCGCAACCTTCTGGATTTTGGAATTGGTCATTGAGCTCAGCGCAAAATCGATGCTTCTGTAACTTCCGGCGACAGGCATTGCCGCGATTGCTCTCTTTCTGGAGAGTTCCCGCATTCTGTTATTATTCCCGCCTGCAAGGATGATTCCTAATGCTCTCATAACTCGCTGCCGTCCTCCTTAATCAAAGCTCCGCCGCCGGGCAGCTCCCCGTTTGTAAAGTCTGCAGCGGTCAGTTTTCCGGAAAGGACCGTATTCTTTCCGATTTTGATTCCATCCGGAATCTCAGACTTTTCTCCGATCACCGCCAGTCCGAAACCGTATATCTTGGGATTGAGGACATTCGGCACTTCCTCTCCGACACCAATCTGACAGTCTTTTCCTACGACTGTTTCTTCCGCGATGATCGCTTTATCAATACGCGTTCCTGCCTTGATGCGGGTATTACGCATGATGATGGAATCGCGGATTTCGGCGCCCTTTTCAATCGTGACGCCGGGTCCCAGGACACAATTATGGATCGCGCCGTAGATTTCACAGCCATCACCCATGATGCAGCGGTCCGCTACCGCTTCCGGTCCCAGATACTGAGGACGGATCACATTGTTGTTGGTATAAATTTTCCAGAATTCTTCATAGAGGTTGAATTCCGGCACGATATCAATCAGCTCCATATTGGCTTCCCAGTAAGATCCGAGCGTCCCGACATCTTTCCAGTAATTGTTAAACTCATAGGCAAAAAGCCGTTCGCCCTTGTCTCTGCAATAAGGCAGAACATGCTTTCCGAAGTCGCAGCCGGGCTGGTCTCTCAGGGAGATCAAAGCTTCTTTCAAAGCTTTCCAGCTGAAGATATAGATACCCATAGATGCAAGGTTGCTCTTAGGATGTTCCGGTTTCTCTTCAAATTCTGTGATCTGGCCATAATCATCCGTTACCATGACGCCAAAGCGGCTCGCCTCTTCAATCGGTACGGGCATGCAGGCAACGGTTACGTCTGCTTTATTTGCCTTATGAAAATCCAGCATGACCTGATAATCCATCTTGTAGATGTGGTCACCGGACAGGATCAGAACATAATCCGGATTAAAAGAATCCATATAAGCCATGTTCTGATAAATTGCATTCGCTGTTCCGCTGTACCATTCTGCCCCGCCTACTTTCTCATAGGGCGGGAGAATACTGACTCCTCCCACATTGCGGTCCAGATCCCACGGAATACCGATTCCTATATGATTATTCAGACGGAGCGGACGATACTGAGTCAGCACGCCCACCGTATTAATTCCCGAATTAATGCAATTACTTAATGGGAAATCAATGATTCGATACTTGCCGCCGAATTCTACGGCAGGCTTTGCCACCTTCTCAGTCAGAACGCCGAGACGGCTTCCCTGACCTCCTGCAAGAAGCATGGCGATCATTTCTTCCTTTACCATTTCATCACCTCACGAAACAATAAAAAATGTGCTATATATGAAAAGAGTATAGCATACAAGTCTGACATTGTGAACAATTTAAATAAATTTCCTCCATTTTTTTTAATATATTTGTTATTTTTACACAAACATTACAGAATTCGCATGAATCTAAAAATACCCGTTCGGAATCTTGCTCATCTTTTCGGCATCGGTGTCAGGGTTTACTTTCCGAAGGCAAGAGGGTATAATTTATGTGCTTTTTTGATTACAGTGTCAAAAACTCTTCTCACATAGCAAGCTTGCTTGCCTATGGGAGTATGAGCTGTTGGCACGCCCACAATGAGTGTAAAGTGCTGCGCAGCAGCACGAATGCGAATTGTGAGGCGGATTGCGAAAGCTGCACAGCAGCGAAGCAATCCGTATAATCAATTTCAATTACAATATAAGAAAGAGTCTTCAGGTCAGGAGATTATTATGCATACAATCAATCTGGATCATCCGGAACACATACATTTCATTGGTATCGGCGGGATAAGCATGAGCGGTCTCGCCTCTATTTTGCTCAGCAGAAAGTTCACGGTAACGGGTTCTGACCGCACGCCGTCAGCTCTCACGGAAGAGCTGGAGGCAAAGGGCGCCCATATCATCTACGGACAGAAAGCAGAGAACATTACTGAGGGCATTGACTGCGTAGTTTACACTGCCGCAATTCACCCGGATAACCCGGAATATGCCGCTGCAAAGAGCATGGGTATTGCCATGCTTTCCCGCGCTGAGCTTTTAGGTCAGATGATGAAGTTTTACGGAACGCCTATCTGCGTATCCGGAACGCATGGCAAGACCACAACGACATCGATTGCTGCCCACATCCTGTTGGCAGCTCACAAAGATCCGACCATCTCCGTCGGAGGAATTCTCCCCTTGATTGGAGGAAATATCCGGGTTGGCGGACAAGGTACCTTCCTTATGGAGGCATGCGAATATACCAACAGCTTCCTGTCCTTCTTCCCCAAGGTTGCCATCATTCTCGACGTGGACGCAGATCATCTGGACTTTTTCAAGGATCTGGCTGATATTCGTCACTCCTTCCGTCTCTTTGCGGAAAAAGTGCCGGCAGACGGTACTCTGATCATCAACGCAGACGATCCGGCTTACCGCTATCTCAGCGACGCACTTTCCTGCAGCGTCCTTTCCTATTCTATGAGCGGCAGGGAAGATGCGGACTACACGGCAAAAAATATCACATTTGACACCTATGGCTGCGCCAGCTTCACCGCTTTGAAGCATGGCCGCATATTAGGCAGCTTTACATTGAAAATACCCGGAGAGCATAACGTCGCAAACTGTCTGGCTGCCATAGCTATGGCAGACCTCCTGGGAATAAATGCTGAAACGATCCAGGAAGGCCTGAATTCCTTCCATGGAACGGACCGCCGTTTCCAGCTGAAAGGTCATCTGAACGGAGCCACTGTTGTTGACGACTATGCCCATCATCCTACTGAAATCCGCGCAACCCTGAAGACAGCCCTCAAGTATCCTCACAAGAAGCTCTGGGTCGTCTTCCAGTCCCATACCTACTCCAGGACAAAGATGCTGATGAAAGACTTCGCTGATGCCCTTTCCATGGCCGATGAAGTCATCCTTCCGGATATTTTCCCGGCAAGAGAAAAGCAGGAGGATTTCGGAATTACGTCCAGAGATCTTCAGGCAGAAATCCGGAAGCTGGGAACCGATTGCCGTTATAATCCTTCCTTTGAAGCAATTGAAGACTTTCTTCGTTCCAATGTAAAAGAAGGAGATCTGGTCATCACCATGGGCGCCGGAAATGTTAACCGGATAGCGGAAGCAATCGTATGAGTAATGTAAGCATCAGGGATGGCAGGCTCCAGAGAGAGCTGACCATTCTGACAGATATTTTTATAGATGAATATATGGCAAACGCCGATGAGGTTTCTCTGAAAGTCTATCTTTTCCTGATCCGTCAGGCCCACAGCAGCGAAGGGCTTTCCTTCTCCCGCATAAAAGATACTCTGGATATATCTGACCGGCAGTTTAAAGATGCTTTGTCCTTTTGGGAACAGGCCGGTCTCCTCTCTTTTACCTTCCGCAAGGAGCGCGGAAAAGAAAAGATCCAGAATATTGAGCTGCTTCCGGTCCTGCCTCTGGAAGAAAACGAGACAGCGAGAAATTTTTTTGCCAGTTTGAACAGCACAATTCAAGAAGGAGAACCGGCTCCGGAATCTGCTTCTGACTCCGCTCCAAAAGCGGAAACCGGGAACAGTTCTGCCGAAAGCATGACAGGCAGAACGCCTTCCGATGAAGCAGGAAAAACCGGAGAATCAGGCCGCAGAGCTGCTACGGAGGAAATCCCGGAGCTTTCTTCTTCCAGGATGAAAGAAATCAAGGATTCCAAAGAAGCCCGTCAGATTCTCTTCATCACAGAAGCTTACCTTGGCAAGCCTCTGACTACGACCGACATGCGGAGGATTCTCTATCTCTATGATGGTCTTGGTTTTTCTTTTGACCTGATCGATTATCTGACGCAATATTGCGTAAACAAAGGAAAAACGAGTCTGCGCTATATTGAAGCAGTCGGTCTTGCCTGGCATCGTCAGGGTATACGCACCCTGGAAGACGCGAAAGCATCAGCGGAATCTTCTGCCGGCAAACTTCATTATCAGATTTTCAGGTTTTTTGGAATCCGCAGTCACGAACCGACCAAACCGGAAATCCAGATTATGGACCGCTGGACAAAAGAATATGGCTTTACCTCAGAACTAATCAGTGAAGCTGCAAAACGGACTCTTGCCAAGACACATGAACCCAGTCTTAACTACGCCGACGGTATTCTGACCAGTTGGCACAAAGCCGGCGCAAAAAATCTGGACGATGTGGCCAGGCTCGACGCCGCCCATAAAGCCGAAACCGCTTATTCCGGCGCAAAGGAAACCTCGGCTTCCCGTTCTTCCTCTGCCCGTCAGGGAACAGCCAACCGGTTTAATGATTTTTCACAGCGGGATTATAATTACGATGCCATTTCCGGAGAACGGAAATCCGTTCCCAAGAAAAAACAAACCACGTAAAAGGAATGATCCGGTTCATTTTGCAATATTTTTTCATTGTATTGAACAGTGGACATATTCTAATATGAAAGAGAGCGGATCATACCATAAAAAATGGAAAGGTTTTTCCATGGCACTTACCAATACACAATATGACGCGATTATGCGTATATACAGCCAGCGCCAGTACAAAGCCCGTTACGAACAGTCAAAGCGGCTGGAAGAAGTTGCAAAAAAAATTCCCAGAATCCCTGAGATTGATTCTGAAATTGCCTCCCTCTCTGTGCAGAAGGCAAAGTTTCTGCTGAAAAAATCCGGAGACGATCTGAATCTTGCTTCTTCTCTCTCGCTGCTTGATCAGGAACGGCAGGCACTGCTTAAAATGTACGGCTATCCCGCCGACTATCTGGACATGCATTACAGCTGCCCCTTTTGCAAAGATACCGGCTATGTAAATAATCAGAAATGCAGCTGCTTTAAAAAGCTCGAGCTTTCCATGCTCTATTCTGCTTCGCACCTGTCGCAGGAAACGGATGGTGAAAGCTTCGATAGTTTTTCCCTCGACCTCTACTCTGCAGAGAAAGGCAATGGCAGCTTATCTGCCAGGGACCTGGCGGCGGAAGCTTTGAAAGTTTCCAGGGATTTTGTCAGCAGTTTCGACGACAGTTACGAAAACCTGCTGCTAACAGGACCTGTTGGAGTGGGAAAAAGTTTTTTGTCCCACTGCATTGCACGTTCACTTCTGAATACCGGGCACGGAGTCGTCTATCTTTCGGCTTACGATCTCTTCAGTCTGCTCGGCAGGTATGAGTTCTCAGGACGGGGCGAGGATCCGGACGATAAAGCCCGTATCCGGGAGTCTCACGCCGCTCTTTTCGACTGCGATCTTCTGGTTATCGATGACCTGGGCACGGAAGTTTCCAATACATTCACCGTTTCCCAGCTCTTCCTGATCATGAACGACCGTTTTACCGCCAGAAAGCCCGTCGTTCTGTCAACCAATCTCACGCTGAATGAGATCCGTAATAAATATTCTGAAAGAATCGCATCCCGCATTGCCGGCAGTTACACAATTCTGCGAATGGCAGGAGACGATATCCGAATCCGTAAACATTAGTTCATCTGCTATCAGAAACCTGCATCTTATTAGGAGGGAAGCAAAACAATGGCTGACAAACGCAACTACTATGATTCACTTCCGATTGGACGGCTTGGTATCCTGCCCACAAAAAGCTGTGCCGGACTTGCCAAAAAAGTCGACAATTATCTGGTCAAATGGCGTCATGACAGAGAATCCGCTCACAAAGATTCTCCTTCCGTAGCCGGTTATGAGAGAGATACTTACATCGTTCAGGCAGAATGCCCCCGTTTCGGATCCGGCGAAGCCAAAGGCGTGATCAATGAATCCGTCCGCGGTGATGATATCTATATCATGGTAGACGTAACCAACTACTCCCTTACTTATCCCCTTTATGGCCACGAGAACCATATGTCTCCGGACGACCACTACCAGGATCTTAAGAGACTGATTGCGGCAATCGGAGGAAAAGCCCACCGCATCAACGTCATCATGCCCTTCCTTTACGAAAGCCGTCAGCATAAGCGTTCCGGAAGAGAGTCTCTCGACTGTGCCATGGCTCTGCAGGAACTGACGGATATGGGTGTGGATAACATCATCACCTTCGACGCGCATGATCCGCGTGTTCAGAACTCAATTCCGCTCCACGGTTTCGAAACCATCCGTCCGTCCTATCAGTTTATCAAAAACATCCTCCGCCATGCGGACAAGGACATGCAGCTTGACTCTGATCACCTTATGGTCATCAGCCCGGACGTCGGCGCCATGGAACGCGCCATCTACATTGCCAACAATATCGGCGTAGATATGGGTATGTTCTATAAAAGAAGAGATTATTCCACCGTCGTCAACGGCAAAAATCCCATCGTTGCTCATGAGTTCCTGGGCGCAGACGTTGCCGGAAAAGATATGATCATCGTTGATGATATGATTGCCTCAGGCGAATCCATGCTGGAAGTTGCCAGGATGCTCAAAGAAAAGGGTGCAAAAAACATCTACATGTGTTCAACCTTCGGTCTCTTCACCAACGGTCTGAAAAGCTTCGATGAAGCTTACCGGAAAGGCTACTTCACTAAGCTTGTAACCACAAACCTGGTGTATCAGACGCCCGAACTTCTCACCCGTCCTTATTACATCAGCTGCGATATGAGCAAATACATCGCCCTGCTCATCGACACCCTCAACCACGACGCATCCATCAGCTCCCTGCTCGATCCGGTAGAACGCATCCAGAAGGTACTGAAAAAATTCAACAGCCACGAAACCATATAAGCACGTAAGCTGTCGATGATAAAAAGGCACCGTGCAAAGCCGCAAGGCCTTGCACGGTGCTTTTTTATCCAGCGACGCAACGGACATGAGTACGTAGGCCGATAGGCAGAAGTACGAATGGACGAGAGGATTTCGAGAGTTCCGAAGGAACGGAGAAATCCGTAAGCTTATGCGCGTACCTGCACATCAGTCGCAAAAAGAAGGGCCACACGCAAACTCCGAAGGAGCCTACATGCGGCCTTTTTTTTACTGTTTTCTTGAAATCATTTCTCTTTTGCGCAGTCTGGAATCCAGCTGTTTCTTGCGGATTCGGAGGCTCTTGGGTGTAACCTCCAGCAGCTCGTCGCTGTCGATAAATTCCATAGCGTCTTCCAAAGAAAGAATCCTTGGAGGAGTCAGGGTCAGTGCCTCATCTGAGGAGGAAGTACGGGTATTGGTCAGATGCTTGGTCTTGCAGACGTTCAGCTCAATGTCTTCCGGCTTCGCGCACTCTCCGATCACCATTCCGGAATAGACCTTTTCACCGGGTCCGATGAAAAGAGTACCCCTCTGCTGCGCCTGGAAAAGCCCATAAGTGACGGAGACGCCCGGCTCAAATGCAATCAGGGAACCCTGCTTGCGGAAGTTAATTTCACCCGCATAAGGACCATACTCATCGAAGATCGTATTGAGTACGCCGGTCCCCTTTGTCATTGTCATAAAATTGCCGCGGAATCCAATCAGACCCCTGGACGGGATACGGAACTCCAGCCTGGTCGTTCCGCCTTCACCGACGCTCATGCCCTGCAGCTCGCCCTTTCTCTCGGACAGGCGCTGAATGACAGCGCCGGAAAACTCATCTGCTACGTCAATATAAGCCAATTCGTAAGGCTCCAGCTTGTGCCCTCTCTCATCCGTCTTATAAATAACTTCTGCTTTACTTACTGCAAATTCATATCCCTCGCGGCGCATTTCCTCAATCAGAACGGACAGATGGAGCTCGCCTCTGCCGGAAACCTTGAAGCAGTCAGCAGAGTCAGTCTCTTCTACACGAAGACTGACATCCGTGTTCAGTTCACGGAAAAGACGGTCTCTGATATGTCTGGAAGTAACATAGGTTCCTTCCTGTCCTGCGAGAGGAGAATCGTTGACGACGAAGTTCATGGAAATAGTCGGGTCTTCAATCTTCTGGAAAGGAATGGGCTGCGGGTTCTCTAGGTCACAGAGGGTATCTCCGATATGGATATCCGCAATACCGGAAACCGCTACGATATCCCCGATCTCGCACTCTTTGACGTCAACCTTCTGAAGGCCGTCAAACTCATAGAGCTTGCTGATTTTTACTTTTTCTTTTTTATCCGGATCGTGATGATTCATCAGGAGAACTTCCTGATTGACTGCCAGCTTTCCGTTATCCAGTTTGCCGATGCCGATACGGCCTACATATTCATTGTAGTCGATCGTAGAAATTAAAAGCTGGGTCCCCGCGTCCGGATCGCCTTCCGGTGCCGGAATATATTTCAGAATAGCCTCGAACAGAGGGGTCATATCCTTTGGTTCGTCTTCTGGCTCATTAATGGCATAGCCATCCTTGGAAGAAGCATAAATGAACGGCGCATCAAGCTGCTCATCGGAAGCGCCCAGATCCATGAGAAGCTCCAGAACCTCATCAACGACTTCCTTAGGCCTTGCATTTGGCTTATCAATCTTGTTGATGCAGACGATTACCTTCAGGTCCAGCGCCAGAGCCTTCTGCAGAACGAATCTTGTCTGCGGCATAGGGCCCTCAAAAGCATCGACCAGCAGAATAACGCCATTTACCATCTTCAGGACACGTTCTACCTCCCCTCCGAAGTCAGCATGTCCGGGCGTGTCAATGATATTGATCTTGACGTCCTTGTAATGGACAGCCGTATTCTTGGAAAGGATGGTGATACCACGCTCACGCTCGATATCGCCGGAGTCCATGACTCTTTCCTGAACTTCCTGATTATCACGGAATACGCCGCTCTGTCTCAACAGCTTATCTACCAACGTAGTCTTGCCATGATCGACATGGGCAATGATTGCTACGTTTCTGATATTTTCCTTTACCTGCTTCATTTTTACTTCCTCTTCCTGAAAAAACGTCAGCTGTAACGGCTTTTAATAATCTCTTTCTTCGCAACTCATATATATTAGCATAAGCCTTTTGACATGGAAAGATTTTTTTTCAAATACAAAAAGCGCATGACGGAGTGTTCTCTCCTGCGTGCGCTTTTATATTGTATCATTTTAAAATCGTATTTTCGTGTTTCCGCTTAAACTATATTGCCGGATATCTTCCATCCCGGATTTTTATTCTTCTCCTCTTGAAAGCAAAATGCGATCATTATTAAATTCTTTACCGGTCCCTTTCTGAAAGAGGGAGACCAGGTCAGTTACCGTCATGCTGCTTCTTTTTTCTCCGCTGATGTCGAGTACAATCTTTCCATCGTTCATCATGAGCGTACGATTTCCAACATCCAGAGCCTGGTTCATATTATGTGTGACCATGAGGCAGGTGATCTGATTCTCTTTCACGATTTTTTCGGTCAGCTTCATGACCTTGGCTGCCGAACCCGGATCCAGAGCTGCCGTATGCTCGTCCAAAAGCAGGATCTTCGGTTTGACCATGGTAGCCATGAGCAGGGTCAGTGCCTGTCTCTGACCGCCGGAAAGCAGTCCAACCGGATTCTTCATGCGATCTTCCAGTCCCATATTCAGCATGGCAAGCTGTTCCCGGAAAAGTTCTCTCTCCTTCTTATTTATACGGCTGAGTCCCATATGATGCCCGGAAGCACGCATATAGGCGATTGCCAGATTTTCTTCGATATTCATATGAGGAGCGGTGCCCATAAGAGGATCCTGAAAGAGTCTTCCAATATAGACGCTGCGCCTGTGTTCCGGAACAAAGGTGATGTCCCGGTCATCCAGAGCTATGCTGCCCCGGTCCGGATAGAAGCTTCCTGCTATAGCATTGAAAAGCGTCGATTTTCCTGCACCATTAGAACCGACGATGGTTGCGAAATCTCCATCTTCCAGTTTCAGGTTCAGGCCGGTCAGGGCTTTCTTTTCGTTAACGGTTCCCTTATTAAAGGTTTTTTCGAGATTTTTTATTTCCAGCATCAGATATCCCTCCCCTGTTTCTCTTTTCTGTTCAGGTTTCTCTGACGGATTTTCTTGCTGCGAAGGCTGATCATCTGCCGGATGCCCGGAATCATAAGAGCAATCGCTACGATCAGAGCGGAAACCAGTTTGAATGCCTCCGTCGGGATATTCAGCCTCAGTGCCGCCGACATGACAAAGCGGTAGGCGCAGGATCCGACAACGGCGCCTAAGAGCCGTACAGGCATGCTGCCCTTATGAAAAAACATCTCCCCGATGACCAGAGACGCAAGCGCCACCGTGACCATTCCGGTTCCCAGATTGATATCGCAGCTTAAATTGTACTGGCCGATCAGAGCTCCGGCCAGGCCGGTCAGAGAGTTTGAGATGCAAAGTCCGATTACAACCATTCCGGAGGGATTTATGGAAGATGCCCTTACCATTGCCGGACTGTCTCCGGTTGCCCGGATGGAAAGACCAAGCCTTGTTCCCAGGAAGAGATGAAGCAGGGTGCAGACTGCAAGCACGATCAGGGCCAGCAGGATCAGCGTCCGGAATGTTTTTCCTCCGGTACCGCCTCCTGCGCTCTCTACCATATCAAAGATGGTAGCAGATCCGAACATGGAAAGATTAGAGGAAAAGCCCATGACTGCAAGATTCACCGTATAAAGCCCCGTATTGACGATAATTCCCGCCAGAATGCTTTCTACATGAAAGACTGTCTGCAGCATTGCCGTGGCGAAGCCGG
This sequence comes from Eubacterium sp., assembly GCA_036308545.1. GTDB lineage: Bacteria > Bacillota > Clostridia > Lachnospirales > Lachnospiraceae > Bilifractor. Next base: position 42,824 of record JAXJVN010000005.1, read on the forward strand.
AGCAGACGCCTGCAGCCATCCCGGCAAAAACAGCCAGGATCGGATGTCCGGCAATGGCAACGACTGCCCCTACTGCGCACCCCAGAGTATAACAGCCGTCTGTGGACAGGTCGCAGATATTCAGGATGCTGTAGCTGATAAAAAGGGACAGGGTCACCAGAGAATAAATTAATCCTAGTTCCAGCGCCGTCTGTACAATCTGCATGGTCATTTGCGGGTTCCTCCTGCTATTTTTTTACACTTGCATAGCTTATCTTTACAGCAGTACAGCGGATCGAAAAAAACGATCCGCCGTATCCACCATAAGGTTCCGATTGTTATTTAAGTATACACCGGTATAAACAGTTTAATCCAATTTACTTCATCCAGTCAAATTACTGCTCGTCAAATTCCTTGGCTGTCTGGATCTCGTTGATTGCTGTGCAGTAAGGCTCAAAGGCTTTTTTAACTTCTTCCACGTCAAGTCCCAGCTGGGAACAGATATCTGTATTTACTGCTGCGATACCGTTGTCAAAAGTCTGAACAGTTGTTTTTGCCGGATCCGCGCCGTTGGTCAGGATGTCCACGACCATATCAGCAGTAGCAACGCCAAGATTGGAATAATCCACTCCGTATCCACAGAAAGCTCCATTCAGGGCGAAGGAATCAGCACCTGCATAATGCGGAATTCCCGCCTCTGCGAACTTGCTGTAAATGGCCAGTTCCGCAGTCATGACCGTGTTGTCTGTAGGCGTAAATACAGCGTCGACTCCTTCTGCGATCAGAGCGTTTGCCGCATCGGTAACGCCGGTTGTATCGGTTCCGGTTTTTTCAACATATTTGACGCCCTTCTGGTCCAGGAATGCTTTTGCGTCAGCAATTGCCTGCTTGCTGGAATCTTCGCTGTTGGAATAGAGAAGTCCGATATAATCCGCATCCGGGTTCTGCGCAAAGATCAGATTCATGATGGCTTTCGTATTCAGCGCATCGGAAGTTCCGGTAATATTATCCCCCGGCTCTTCCATGCTGTTTACAAGTCCTGCTCCCACCGGGTCTGTAACGGCTGAGAAAACGACCGGAATCTTATTATCTTTTGTTGCAGCCTGCATAACCTGGGCTGTCGGAGTAGCAATCGGAATGATGACGTCCACCTTATCAGAGATCAGTTCCGACGCAATCTGCTGAAGGACCGTACCGTCCGCCTGTCCGTTATAAGTATAATCGCCATAGTCAAAGGTCACGCCCAGCTCCTTGCCCTTTGCATCCAGTTCCTTCTCCACATTCTGCTCGATCTGGTTAAGAGAAGCATCATCTACGAACTGAACAATGCCGACCTTATATGTTTTTCCATCTGTACCTTCAGATGCTGCAGAAGTATCAGCTGCCTGGGCAGAGGATGATGCTGCAGAGGCAGACGAGGAAGCGCTTCCTCCGCATGCCGCCATAGATAAGGCCATAAGTCCTGCCGCTGCCGCTGCGATTGTTCTGGTAAGGATTGTCTTTTTCATTCTTTTTTCTCCTTTGCAAAATTCGGTTCCGCAAGGATGATTTTGGATGGACTTTTGGCTGCAGGCGCAGGCAGCTTATCCTGTCTTCGCCCTACAACAAAAGGCTCCTGTCCCCTTCATGGGACAAGAGCCTTATAATCTCCTGCGATACCACCCATATTAACCCGGTTTCCATATATACTACCGGCTTCCCCGCCGGCCTCTTCCCGGATTCACTCTGTTCGCACGCCATCATGTGCGCCCTGCTGATAACGGAAGGGTTCCCGTCAGATCCTACTTAGAAAAAGTCTTCTCTGTTCAGTCTGCCCTCAGAAGTCCATTCACTATACTTCCATCTGCCGCATCCCACCATGCGCGGCTCTCTTATGACTACCCGTATAGTTACTACTCTTCTTCACTGGTTTAAAGCGATTATAGTTTCGTATTTTTCATTTGTCAATCATTTTTTTTGCTTTTCGGCATACATCAGCATGCGTCGCGTATATTTTTTGTCCTGCTGCCTTCCGCCTTCTGTCCCGGCCTGTCAGCCAATGACATCGGACATGTCATATAAGCCGGACTTTTTGCCGGACAGGAATTTCGCAGCGGCAATGGCTCCATTCCCGAAAATTGCTCTGGAATAAGCTGTATGCTTAAACTCAATGACTTCGTCGTTTCCGGCAAAAATCACATCGTGCACGCCGACAATGCTTCCCCCGCGGACAGAAGAGATGCCGATTTCTTTCTCATCTCTCTTCTCGGTTCTGGAAGCTCTTTCGTAAGTATAATGATAATCTCCTCCGGCTCCTTCGTTCAGGGAATCCGCCAGAGCGATTGCCGTTCCGCTCGGCGCGTCAAGCTTGCGCCTGTGATGCTCTTCCACGATTTCCATATCATACCCGGCAGGAGCCAGAAGAGCTGACGCCTGTTTTAAGAGCTTTAAGAGAAGGTTAACGCCGACCGACATATTGGCAGAGCGAAGGATTGCCGTCTGTTCGGAGCAGGCTTTGACTTTTGCAATCTGTTCCTCCGATAATCCTGTCGTGCAAAGAACCAAAGGCATTTTCTTCTTTGCGCACCAGTCCAAAATTCCATCTACCGCGCGATAATTAGAAAAGTCAATCATAACGTCTGCTTCTGCCTTACAGTCGGCAGGATTTTTATAGACCGGATAGTCATTGCTGATGCTGTCATTCAGGTCAATTCCTGCTGCAGTTTCCGTCTCCGGATCCCGGGCAATTAAATCCGTTAAAACCCTGCCCATATGTCCATTGCAGCCGCTGAGAATAATTTTTACCATTTTTCTTCCTTTCAGGCTTTGACTTCCAGACCAAAGTCAATCATGGCTTTCTTCAGTCTCTCTTTATTGGCTTCTTCCATTTCGCATAAGGGGCCGCGGAAAGGTCCGACCTCATACCCCATAAGATTAAGGGCAGTCTTGACCGGAATCGGATTGACTTCACAGAAGAGTGCATCAATAAGCGGCAGAGCCTTCAGCTGCATGTCACAGGCCTTCTTTGTATTGCCATTCAGATAGTTCATGACCATGTCATGCGTATATTCCGGCGCAACATTGGACAATACAGAAATAACGCCGACGCCGCCCAAAGAGCAGATTGGAACAACCTGGTCGTCATTTCCGGAATAAAGATCGATATGGTCCCCGCAGAGCTGTTTCGTCTTTGCAATCTGAGAAATATTTCCGCTTGCAGCTTTAACAGCCACGATATTAGGTTCATTTTCTGCCAGATACTGAAGCGTTGCCGGAGCTACATTGCAGCCGGTACGGGACGGTACGTTGTAGACAATGATAGGCTTATCAATGGAACGCGCTACCGCAGAGTAATGCGCAATCAGCCCTTTCTGGGTCGCCTTATTATAATAAGGAGTTACCACAAGACATGCGTCAACGCCGCGCTGTACTGCTCCCTGAGACAGGTAAATGGCAGTTTCCGTACTGTTGGATCCTGTACCGGCAATAACCGGGATCCTGCCGTTAACAGTCCGGACGCAGTGCTCAATGACGTCCAGATGTTCTTCCTCCGACAGGGTAGCCGACTCACCGGTCGTGCCGCAGATTACAATAGCATCTGTCTTGCCCGCGATCTGCATTTCCAGCATTTCGTCCAGCTTGGCGTAATTAACGCTTCGATCCTCGTTCATAGGGGTAACAATCGCTACGCCTGCTCCTTCAAAAATAGCCATGTTTTTTCCTCCTTTTTGTACCCGCATCCCGCTTAAGGTACGGCTGGTTCAACTGTGTGCATACAGATGACCGTTTGCAGAAGAACGAAAGAAGCGCCCTCCAAACAGAAGGCGCTCCAAAAGATCAACGTAAAAAGTCCGGCTTCCTTACCGGTCTCACTTCTTCCATTGAAAAAACTTTCTTCTGATAGCGCTCCATCTTGCGATGACAGTCGCCGGCTTCTTAAACCGACGCCCAAGCAGCCGTTTCCGGTACGACCGCTTTCGGCGCAGCTTCCTTTCCCTCTGCTATCCTCTATATCCGGTATATCCTGCAAAGGTACTGATAAGGTGCGCGACCTCTATCTGTTATGTCTGATTATAGTAAGGCTCTGAATGTCTGTCAAGAATTCAGAGCCTTATCTTTACTTTTCTTCACGCGTTCAAGGAACGGAAGGGACATGCCTGCATCCTGAGAGTTTTTATTCCTCTGTGCCTGCTGCCTCGTCTGCAGTTACTATTTCGGTATCATTCAGTTCTTCTTCCGGTGCTGCGTCACCATCCAGAAGGATTTCTTCCGATTCTTCTGATTCTTTTGCCAGCTGATCATCCGTATCCAGCTTCAGACTGCTGTAATACTTCATTCCGGTACCTGCCGGGATCAGCTTGCCGATGATAACATTTTCCTTAAGTCCGATCAGGTGATCGACCTTACCCTTGATTGCAGCGTCCGTAAGAACTCTGGTGGTCTCCTGGAACGATGCTGCCGACAGGAAGGAATCGGTTGCCAGAGATGCTTTGGTAATTCCAAGCAGGACTCTGGTTCCGGTAGCCGGATTCTTTCCCTCATCCTCAAGTTCTTCGTTTGTATCCTCAAACTCAAGGTTGTCGATCATAGAGCCCGGAAGGAAACTGGTATCTCCTCTGTCTTCAATGCGGATCTTCTTCAGCATCTGGCGGATGATGACCTCTACATGTTTATCACAGATATCAACACCCTGAAGGCGGTATACACGCTGTACTTCACGGAGCAGATAATCCTGGACGGCAGTAACGCCCTTAATTCTCAGGATATCATGCGGGTTGATGCTTCCTTCTGTCAGCGGATCGCCGGCTTCAACTTCCCAGGACGTCTCTCCTTCGTGCTTAATCTTAGATCCGTATGGTATCAAATAAGACTTGGACGTTCCGGTCTCCGCGTTGGTAACGACAACTTCACGCTGTTTCTTTGTATCATGGAACTCTGCAGTTCCCTTGATCTCTGTGATAATCGCAAGACCCTTGGGCTTTCTGGCCTCGAAAAGCTCTTCTACTCGGGGAAGACCCTGGGTAATAGAACCGCCCGCAATACCTCCGTTATGGAAGTTTCTCATAGTCAGCTGCGTACCCGGCTCGCCGATGGACTGTGCTGCGATTGTTCCTACAGACTCGCCTACCTGTACGACCTCTCCGGTTGCCATGTTGGCACCATAGCATTTTGCGCAGATACCCGTTCTGGAACGGCAGGTCAGAATGGTACGGATCTTGACTCTGGTAATCTCGCCGCCATTCTCGTTGTTTACGCCAATCGTTACGATCTTGTGCGCACGGGACGGAGTGATCATCTGATTCTTCTTGACCAGAATATTTCCGTCTTTATCGTGGATCTCTTCACAGGACACACGGCCGGTAATACGTTCCTCAAGGCTTTCAACAAGCTCCTTGCCCTCCATGAAGGCAGAAACATACATGCCCGGAATCTCTTTTCTGTGCTTTGCGCAATCGACTTCTCTTACGATCTGATCCTGCGATACATCAACCATTCGTCTGGTCAGGTATCCCGAATCAGCAGTACGAAGAGCGGTATCGGACAGACCCTTACGAGCTCCATGAGCGGAAAGGAAGTATTCCAGTACGTCCAGACCCTCACGGAAGTTAGATTTAATCGGCAGCTCGATGGTATGACCGGTTGTATCTGCCATAAGTCCGCGCATACCTGCAAGCTGTTTAATCTGCTTATCAGAACCGCGGGCTCCGGAGTCCGCCATCATGTAGATATTGTTATACTGGTCCAGTCCGTCCAGAAGGTCCTTGGTCAGTTTATCATCCGCGTTTTTCCAGGTCTCGATGGTCTCATTATAACGTTCCTGATCGGTAACAAGACCTCTCTTATAGTTGCGGGTGATCTTCTCAACGGTATTCTGAGCCTCTTCCAGAATCTTAGGTTTATCAGCCGGTACCGTCATATCGGATACGGAAACCGTCATGCCCGCCAGGGTGGACATATGGTAGCCCATAGCCTTGATCTTATCCAGAACCTCGGCTGTTACGGTTGCTCCATGGACATCCATGACCTTCTCAAGAATTTCCTTGAGGTTTTTCTTCTTGATAACGCCCTCTGCATTCGGACGCTTCTCACGGTTTTTCTTCTTGACCTTCTCCAGCAGCGGATCGATCTCGGGAATCAGTTCGTTGCCCGGAACAGAACGGTCAACCCAGCCCAGATCCTGCGGAATGATCTCATTGAACATCAGACGTCCAAGCGTTGTCTCAATGGTTCTCTGAATCGGATTGCCGTTAACATCGAAGCCCGTGCGGCGGACATGAATCCTGGTCTGATAGGTGATATAGCCGTTTTCAAATGCCAGAGCAGCTTCATCCATGCTGCTGTAGTAATTGCCTTCTCCCTTAGATCCCGGACGCAGCTGGGTGATCCAGTAGATACCAAGGACCATATCCTGGGAAGGAACTGCTACAACGCCGCCGTCTGACGGTTTCAGCAGGTTGTTGGGTGAAAGCAGCATAAAGCGGCATTCAGCCTGTGCTTCCTGAGAAAGTGGAAGATGTACAGCCATCTGGTCGCCGTCGAAGTCGGCGTTGAAAGCGGTACATACAAGAGGATGCAGCTTGATTGCCTTTCCTTCTACGAGGATCGGCTCGAAAGCCTGGATACCCAGTCTGTGAAGCGTAGGCGCACGGTTCAGCATAACCGGATGTTCTCTGATGACATCTTCCAGAACATCCCAGACCGCATCTTCCATCTTCTCGACCATCTTCTTGGCGTTCTTTATATTATGGGCTGTTCCGTTGGCAACCAGTTCCTTCATGACAAAGGGCTTGAAGAGTTCGATTGCCATTTCCTTCGGAAGTCCGCACTGATAAATCTTCAGTTCCGGTCCGTTAACAATAACGGAACGGCCGGAATAGTCTACACGTTTGCCCAGAAGGTTCTGGCGGAAACGGCCTCCCTTGCCTTTCAGCATATCGGACAGAGATTTCAGGGCACGGTTGCCTGCGCCTGTTACAGCACGCCCGCGGCGGCCATTGTCAATCAGGGCATCGACTGCTTCCTGAAGCATACGTTTTTCATTACGTACGATAATGTCCGGAGCTCCCAGATCCAGAAGTCTCTTCAGACGGTTATTTCTGTTTATGATTCTTCTGTACAGATCGTTCAGGTCAGACGTCGCGAAACGTCCGCCGTCCAGCTGTACCATAGGACGCAGATCCGGCGGAATAACCGGAATTACGTCCAGGATCATCCATTCCGGACGGTTTCCGGAATTGCGGAAAGCCTGGACTGCTTCCAGTCTTTTGATAATTCTGGATTTCTTCTGACCGCTCGCATTCTCCAGTTCGGCCTCAAGCTGCTCATATTCCTTGTCAAGATCGACTGCAGAAAGCAATTCCTTGATGGATTCTGCACCCATGCCGACGCGGAAGGAACCTTTATCGATTCCGCTCTCTTCCATTTCCTGAAGTGCGTTCTGATATTCCTGCTCATTCAGGACCTGCATCTTGGACAGGCTGGAATTACCGGGATCCAGTACAATATAGCTTGCAAAATAAAGGACTCTCTCCAGCTGTCTTGGGGAGATATCCAGAATGAGTCCCATTCTGGACGGAATTCCCTTGAAGTACCAGATATGAGAGACCGGAGCCGCAAGCTCTATATGCCCCATACGTTCACGACGAACGCTTGATTTCGTAACCTCGACACCGCAGCGATCGCAAATTACGCCTTTGTAACGGATTTTCTTATACTTTCCGCAGTGGCATTCCCAGTCCTTGGTGGGTCCGAAGATTCTCTCGCAGAACAGGCCGTCTACTTCAGGCTTAAGTGTCCTGTAATTGATCGTTTCAGGCTTCTTTACTTCTCCGTAAGACCATTCACGGATGACATCCGGTGAAGCAAGGCCGATCTTGATTGAGTCAAAGCCCATAGCCTGATGTACGCCTGTATTCTTTACTGCTGTTTCCGGCATGTATTTACCCCTTTCATTCAATCTTATTTTCTGCCGTCCGCCGCAGAACGTGCAGACCTTACCCCTTTATAGGTTCTCTGTCTGCACCGCGGACGGCGGCAAGTGATGCTCGTATGAAACTTATGGTAAATCGATTATTCGTCCTGATCGTCGAAGCTGCTGAGGAATTCCTTATCGTCATCTTCCTCGACACTGTAATCCTCATCGCTGCTCTCATTCAGCTCATCTTCGCTGAGGTCTTCGATGCCTTCGTCTCCTACTTTCTGCTTGGTAAATCCTGTGTCGCCGCTGAAGTCGTCCTCTTTATTAGAATAACGGTCACCTTCCATAATAGAGCGGAAGCTTGTGTTTCCGTAATCCTGGGACTCCATGATCTTGACTTCAGATCCGTCTTCTGCCTGAACACGGACATCCAGTGCGAGTGCCTGAAGTTCCTTAAGCATAACCTTAAAGGATTCCGGAATGCCGGGTTCAGGAATATTCTCACCCTTGATAATTGCTTCGTAAGTTTTTACACGTCCGACAACATCGTCCGATTTAACAGTCAGGATTTCCTGAAGAGTATAGGCTGCGCCATAAGCCTCCAGAGCCCAGACTTCCATTTCTCCGAAACGCTGACCGCCGAACTGGGCTTTTCCTCCCAGAGGCTGCTGCGTAACCAGAGAATATGGGCCGGTAGAACGTGCATGAATCTTATCGTCTACCAGGTGATGCAGCTTGAGGTAATGCATATGGCCGATCGTAGTCGGTCCTGCGAAAGGCAGACCGGTACGTCCGTCACGGAGCTGTACTTTTCCGTCTCTCTTGATCGGAACGCCTTTCCACAGAGCTCTGTGGTCCTTGTGCTCGTCAAGGTACTGCATGACATCCTCTCTCAAGGTGTCCTTATATTTTTCGTAGAAATCTTCCCACTCCATGTTGACATAGTCGTTTGCCAGTTCGAGGGTATCGCCGATGTCAATCTCCTTGGCTCCGTCAAAGATCGGGGTTGCGATCTTAAATCCAAGTGCCATGGCGGCAAGGCTCAAATGAATCTCCAGGACCTGTCCGATATTCATTCGGGACGGAACGCCAAGAGGATTCAATACAATGTCCAGCGGACGGCCATTGGGCAGGTAAGGCATGTCTTCAACAGGAAGTACGCGGGATACGACACCCTTATTTCCATGACGTCCTGCCATCTTGTCTCCGACAGAGATTTTTCTCTTCTGAGCAATGTAAATGCGGACTGCCTGATTTACGCCCGGAGCCAGCTCATCGCCGTTTTCACGGGTGAAGACCCTGGCATCGACAACGATGCCATATTCGCCATGGGGAACCTTCAGAGAAGTATCGCGGACTTCTCTTGCCTTTTCTCCAAAAATAGCGCGAAGCAGTCTCTCTTCTGCTGTCAGTTCAGTCTCGCCCTTCGGTGTTACCTTTCCAACCAGGATATCTCCTGCACGGACTTCAGCACCGATGCGGATAATTCCTCTCTCATCCAGATCCTTGAGCGCATCTTCACCAACGCCCGGAACATCTTTCGTGATTTCTTCCGGCCCCAGCTTGGTATCGCGGGCTTCTGCCTCATATTCTTCAATATGAATAGAAGTGAAGACATCGTCCTGCACCAGCCGTTCTGACAGAAGGACTGCATCTTCATAGTTGTAGCCTTCCCAGGTCATGAATCCGATCAGCGGGTTCTTGCCAAGCGCAAGTTCTCCGCCAGAGGTAGAGGGTCCGTCTGCAATGACCGTACCAGCCTCAACGTGTTCACCTTTGTCAACAATCGGTCTCTGGTTGTAGCAGTTGGACTGATTGCTTCTCAGGAACTTGGTCAGATGATATTCGTCCCTGGTTCCGTCATCATTGTCCATGCGGATCGTAGTAGCAGATACATAGCTTACGGTTCCGGACTTCTTCGCAAGAACGCACACGCCGGAGTCTACAGCTGCCTTCTCTTCCATACCGGTTCCGACTGCAGGAGACTCGGTAAAGAGAAGCGGAACGGCCTGACGCTGCATGTTAGATCCCATCAGAGCACGGTTCGCATCATCATTCTGAAGGAAGGGAATCAGGCTGGTAGCAACCGAGAAGACCATCTTCGGCGAAACGTCCATATACTCGAACATAGTACGCTCATATGCCTGCGTCTCTTCTCTGTAACGTCCGGAAACCATCTTGTTGACAAAATGTCCATCTGCGTCAAGAGGCTCGTTTGCCTGAGCAACATGATAATTATCCTCTTCATCCGCCGCCATGTAAACAATCTCGTCTGTTACACGCGGATTATGAGGATCGGTGCGGTCCACCTTACGGTAAGGTGCCTCGACAAAACCATATTCATTAATTTTGGCATAGCTTGCAAGAGAGTTGATCAGACCGATATTAGGCCCTTCAGGGGTCTCAATCGGGCACATGCGTCCATAATGGGTATAGTGAACATCACGTACTTCAAATCCGGCACGGTCTCTGGAAAGTCCTCCGGGCCCAAGGGCAGAAAGTCTTCTCTTATGAGTCAGCTCACCAAGCGGGTTGTTCTGGTCCATGAACTGAGACAGCTGGGAGGATCCGAAGAACTCCTTAACTGCAGCAGTTACCGGTTTAATATTAATCAGGGACTGTGCGGTAATTGTATCAGCATCCTGAGTAGTCATCCGCTCGCGAACGACACGTTCCATTCTGGAAAGGCCGATACGATACTGGTTCTGCAGAAGTTCACCGACAGAACGAATACGACGGTTGCCCAGATGGTCGATATCGTCGTCGTTTCCGATTCCCCATTCCAGATGCATGTTATAGTTGATTGACGCAAAAATATCTTCTTTGGTGATATGCTTTGGAATCAGTTCGTGAATCCTTGCATGAATTGCTTCCTTGATATCTTCGTCCGTTTCATTCTGTTCCAGTATTTCCTTGAGAACAGGATAATAAACCTTCTCCTTAACCTTTACCTCAGACGGATCAAAATCAACCCATGCGGAAAGTTCAACCATCATATTGGAGAGAACCTTGATATCACGGCCTTCCGATTCTGCAGATTCCAGCATGACATAAGGAATTGCCGCATTTTGAATCTGATCTGCAGTCTCACGAGTCAAAAGGGTACCCTTCTCCGCGATAATCTCTCCGGTCTCTGTGCTGACTGCGTCCTCAGCCAGAACATGACCTGCCAGACGATTGCGGAAGGCAAGCTTCTTGTTGAATTTATAGCGGCCTACCTTTGCCAGATCGTAGCGATGGGGGTCGAAGAACATCGCGTTGATCAGGCTCTCTGCGCTTTCCACAGCAAGCGGCTCACCGGGACGGATCTTCTTATACAGTTCCAGAAGACCTTCCTGATAGTTTGTAGAAGGATCTTTTTCAAAACTTGCAATAATCTTGGGTTCCTCACCGAAATACTCCCTGATTTCAGCATTGGTGCTGATGCCAAGAGCACGGATCAGGACTGTGATCGGAACCTTGCGCGTACGGTCGACTTTAACATAAAAGATATCATTGGAGTCTGTCTCATACTCCAGCCAGGCTCCACGGTTCGGGATGACCGTACAGGAGAACAGCTTTTTGCCCCTCTTGTCATGCTCTACTCCGTAATAGATACCGGGAGAACGTACCAGCTGGCTGACGATTACTCGCTCAGCACCATTGATCATAAACGTTCCGGTCTCCGTCATCAGAGGCAGATCGCCCATAAAGATCTCGTGCTCGCTGATCTCGTCCTTTTCTTTATTATAGAGGCGTACCTTTACCTTTAAGGGAGCTGCATAAGTGGCGTCTCTCTGTCTGCATTCTTCTATAGAATACTTGACGTCATCCCGGCACAGCTTGTAGTCTACCAGCTCAAGGCTGAGTTTGCCTGAACGGTCTTCGATCGGAGAAATATCATCAAAAGCTTCTCTGAGGCCCTCTCTCAGGAACCAGTCATAAGAGCTTTTCTGAACTTCGATCAAGTTCGGCATTTCCAGAACTTCCTTCTGTCTCTGGTAAGTCATACGAATGCCGCGGCCGCTGTGGATCGGACGTATCCTGTTTTTCTCCATTGACGTTTCACCCCTTGTGATATATATTGATGGTAACAAGTAAACGAAATACCCCTGTTTCTTATGAAAAATGCACAAGATTCTTTGCTTTTTTTCCATAAGAAAAGGCACACCATTCCAGAATAGTGCATTTTTGACAATATCACAGATTGTCAAGTCTGTCAAAGACTTTTTTTAAAAAATACATAAATTGTCTGAACGGGACAGATGTATCGGATACATCTGTCCCGTTCGGTTCCGGAAAGAAAAAAAGCCCGCCGTGCGAAACTGCACAGCGGGCTTTTTCTTTTCCAAATTTCAGGGAAGAAGCAATTACTTGAGGGTAACCTTTGCTCCAACCTCTTCCAGTTTAGCCTTGAGTTCGTCAGCGTCAGCCTTGGAAGCCTGCTCCTTGACAACCTTCGGAGCGGAATCAACAAGATCTTTAGCTTCCTTAAGTCCAAGTCCGGTAGCCTCACGAACTGCCTTGATGACTTTAACTTTGTTGGGTCCGATCTCGGTCAGCTCAACGTCGAACTCGGTCTTCTCTTCCTCAGCAGCTCCGCCTTCAGCAGCTCCGCCTGCAACTACAACACCTGCAGCAGCGGATACGCCGAACTCTTCTTCGCAAGCTTTTACAAGGTCATTCAGTTCTACAACAGTCAGCTCTTTGATAGCTGCAATAAACTCTTCTGTGGTTAATTTAGCCATTGTTTTTCTCCTTTTATAATTTTTGTTTTAAAATTTCGAAAGACATACTTTCATGTGAAAGCCATGCTTTCAGCTGTTACGAAAGATACGAACTTAAGCTGCCTTATTATGCGGCTTCTCCGCCCTTCTGGTCTGCGATCTGCTGAAGTACACGAGCGAATCCGGAAATGGATCCCTTCATGCTGCCAAGAAGTCTGCCAAGAAGAACCTCCTTGCCCGGAATGGATGCCAGCTGCTGAACGCCGTTCTGATCATAATAATCACCGGTAACAACAGCAGAAACCATCTCAACCTGCGGATTCTTCTTTGCAAAGTTTCCGATGATGCGGGCAGCTGCGGTAGCGTCATCCTTGCATACCGCGATTGCGTTGGTTCCTTCGAGATCCTTGCACAGGGGCTCGAACTCTGTTCCCTTGAATGCAAAGTTCATGAGGGTGTTCTTGTATACTTTGTATACAACGCCGCCTTCACGAAGAGTCTTTCTGAGCTCGGTATCCTGAGCGACGTTCAGGCCGCTGTAATTAACCAGCAGAACAGACTGTGCGCCGTCGATTGCCTGAGAAATCTCTTCTACGACTGACTTCTTTGCGTTTACAATTGCACTGTTAGACATAGGTACACCTCCTTATAAGATTTTGCGTACACGCTTCATAAGAGAGGACTTGCATATAAAAAAACCATCCTGCAAGCCAAAGCAGAATGGAATCAAAAAGCCTTATATAAATCCCGATATATAAGCTCTCATCCTCGGCAGGCGGTTCATACGCTTACGTCGTTCTCATACGGAACGGCACCTGCTGTCTTCGGCGTGAACAGATGTAATATAGCACTACTCTTTCCTGTATGTCAAGGCTTCTTTGCAAAAAAAGCTGCCGTATGATTTCCCATACGGCAGCTTTTTTTGACATATTGCGTCTTTGATTTATCCAAGCTTCGCAGCATTTACCTTGACGCCCGGGCCCATGGTCGGAGCGAGTGTAACGCTCTTAAGGTACTGGCCTTTCAGAGTGGAAGGTCTTGCTTTTACGATAGCATTCATCAGTGCAGTGAAGTTCTCGTTGAGCTGTTCTTCTGTGAAAGAAGCTTTGCCAACCGGTACGTGGATGATATTGCTCTTATCGAGACGGTACTCAACTTTTCCGGCTTTGATATCATGAACGGCTTTTGTGACATCCATGGTAACAGTTCCGGACTTCGGGTTCGGCATTAAGCCCTTCGGTCCGAGTACACGGCCGAGACGTCCGACAACGCTCATCATATCCGGGGTAGCAACTACTACATCGTAGTCAAACCAACCCTCGTTCTGAATCTTCGGAATCAGTTCTTCCGCTCCGACGAAATCTGCTCCCGCAGCCTTAGCCTCGTCTGCTTTTGCGTTTCTTGCAAAAACAAGGACACGGACGGTCTTGCCGGTTCCGTTAGGCAGTACAACGGCGCCACGGATCTGCTGATCTGCATGACGTCCATCACAGCCTGTACGGATATGAACTTCAATAGTCTCGTCGAACTTAGCGGTCGCTGACTTCTTGGCAAGAGCGATTGCTTCTGCCGGATCGTAAAGTGTAGCGCGCTCGATAGCTTTTGCAGCTTCTACATATTTCTTTCCGTGTTTCATTTCATTTCCTCCTGTGGTAATAGCGGGATTTTGCCCTCCCACCTAAGTAATCATCCGGTTTTAACAAGCGGAATCTGATAAATTCCTGCCGGATTTTTTTGATCAGTCTTCTACAACGATTCCCATAGAACGTGCGGTTCCGGCAACCATGCTCATGGCTGCTTCAACGCTTGCTGCGTTCAGATCCGGCATCTTAAGCTCTGCAATCTCTCTGACTTTATCTTTAGAAATTGTAGCGACCTTGTTCTTGTTGGGTTCGCCGGAAGCAGATTTCAGGTTGCAGGCTTTCTTCAGAAGGACTGCAGCCGGCGGAGTCTTTGTAATGAAGCTGAAGCTTCTGTCCGCATAAACAGTAATGACAACAGGGATGATCATATCGCCCTTATCAGCAGTTCTGGCGTTGAATTCCTTGGTGAACTGACCGATATTGACGCCGTGCTGTCCCAGAGCCGGTCCGATAGGCGGAGCCGGATTAGCCTTGCCTGCCGGAATCTGTAATTTGATATATCCTGTAACTTTCTTTGCCATTTGGGCACCTCCTATAAATGTGGTATTTGCGGGATTTTCCCTCCCACGGGTGCTGCAGAGCGTTTATCCAAACGTTCTCTCTACATCCCATTTCAGTCGAGTTTCTCGACTTCCGCAAAGCTGATCTCGACCGGCGTAGCCCGACCGAACAGCTCTACTTCGATTTTTACGGTCTGTTTGCTCTTGTTGATCTCGTTGATTGTACCCTCGACATCTTTCCATGCCCCGCCGACAACAACGATACGGTCACCGACCTCAAGGTCGATATCAACTTTGGCAGGAGCATCGATTCCAAGAGGAATCATTTCCTTCGCCGAAAGCGGAACAGGTTTGGATCCCGGACCCACGAAACCGGTAACACCGCGGGTATTGCGGACAACATACCAGGTTTCATCATTCATGATCATGTGAAGCAGAACGTATCCAGGGAAAAGTTTCTTCTGTACACGTTTCTTGGTGCCGCCTCTGACCTCAACGACTTCTTCCATCGGGACTCTGACTTCGAGGATCTGGTCTTCAAGATGACGATGCTCGATTGTCTTCTCGATGGTAGCCTTTACCTTATTCTCGTAACCGGAATAAGTGTGGGCGACGTACCACTTTGCTTCGCTGCTCTCCTGAATCTCTTCTTCCTGAAGCGGAGCGGAAGACGCCTCATCCTCTTCGGCATTGACATTCAAGTTCATGTCTTCTGTCTCTGACAAGTGGTCTCCTCCTTCCTTACTTCATTAAAAGTTCCATGATCTGCAAACCAAGACTGTCGATAAGTGTGATCAAAACAGAGACGACAACAGAAATTGCGACAACGGCGCCTGTCTGTTTCCCGAGCGTTTTCCGGTCGGTCCAGGTAATCTTGCCGAATTCTGCCTTCAGCCCTTTCCAGAAGCTGTTTTTCTTTTTCTGTTTCTTCTTATCTTTTACTTTGTTCTCTTCTGCCATTCTTACACCGCCCTAAGATTATTTGGTCTCTCTGTGCAGCGTGTGCTTCTTGCAGAATCTGCAGTACTTCTTCAATTCGAGTCTTTCAGGATGTTCTTTCTTATCCTTCGTCGTATTGTAGTTGCGCTGCTTGCACTCGGTACATGCTAATGTAATCCTTGTACGCACGACTTCCACCTCCACTGATAATTTTTTTTGATGCGGTCTTCTCTTTTTAAAGGATTTCCTGTTTGTTTTCGGGTCTGCGTGAGAAATAAACCTGCTTACATAACAACAAACCCTTTGCGTATGCCATTCGCAAAAGGCAAAAAATCCGTAAAAAAAAAGGACCTATTCCACGTCACGGAGAAAATATATCACCGATAGGCAAGTCCTGTCAACTTATATTTATCTAAATACTTGCGTCCCGACTGGATGGGGATATGTTCGCTTACTGTCGCTTCGTGAATATGTCCCTGTCCAGTCGGGCTCCAGTACTTCAATCCTTATTACTGGGTTCCCACTCGCAGTAATCCGACGCTTTTGTTCCTTCCGGAAGTTTTCCGCGGCTGTATTCGAGTTCAGGCGAGCGCATGCTGACGCGTACGCCGGAAGGAATAGACTGAACGACGAAGGTGTTGCCGCCGATGGTGACATCGTCTCCGATAATCGTCTCTCCGCCAAGGACAGACGCGTTGGAGTAAATGGTAACACGGTCCCCGATGGTAGGATGCCGCTTAACGCCTTTGAGTGCCTGGCCTTTTCTGGTGGACAGGCCGCCCAGCGTAACGCCCTGGTAAATCTTGGCGTTATCACCGATTATTGTCGTCTCACCGATTACAATACCGGTTCCGTGATCGATGAAGAAGTATTTTCCTATTGTTGCTCCGGGATGAATATCGATTCCTGTAAGACTGTGGGCATGCTCTGTCATGATTCTTGGAATGAGCGGAACCTTGAGATCCCAGAGGACATGTGCAATCCGATAGGTCGAAATCGCGATAATGCCCGGATAGCTTAAGATGATCTCATCGTAACCATACGCCGCCGGGTCACCATCCCAGGCAGCCTGGATATCGGTTGCCAGAATCTCCCTCAGCGCCGGAATTTCCTTCAGGAACTTATGTACAATTTCGGAGGCTTTTTCCAGCAGTTCGTCACGGGAAAGTCCTGCGTTCTCCTGATTAGACGGCAGCGCAATGGCAACCTGCTTGGTCAGATGATAATCAATAAACTCAATTCTCTCTCCGATAATATAGCGAACATATTCACTGCGGACTCTTGTTTTGGAATAATATCCCGGAAAGAGTACCTGACGAACATTTTCCAAAATTTCAATCAGCAGGGCACGGTTGAGAATGTTCTTTCCATTTAGTCTGGTACTGATCGGATACTCGTTATAGCTGTCAACAATGCGGTCAATCAGTTCATCCTCGGCACCGTTTTTTCCAATCAGTCCAGGCGCATCTGGTTTTTCGTTATTATTTTGCAAAAAATCTGTTTCCCGGCTCATTATTTCCGCTCTTTCTTCCTATCTAAATGTATGGAAAGGCAATATTATACTGTGAGTGAGCATACCCGTTTGGTTCAGTGCTCGTGTAAAAAAAATCCCCGTGATAAATATAGACATCCGGCTTATCCCTGCTTCAGGGAAGCGAAAGACAAGTCGATACCTATTCTAACACGGGGATTGATAAATTCCAACCGGAATAGTTTTTCCTGTTATTTTTTAAAGAAGCCTAACCTCTTTTTATCATAGGGTTCTTCTTTTACCGATTTCAAAGTATATCCTGTGGGGTCTATTGCCGCATGGAGCATCACTTCAAGTTCATTCCGGTCCTTATTTTCTTCCAGAAGAAAGGATGCTGTCCCTTTCCCACGATTTGCTTTAATCTTCGAAGCCTCCGGAATCCCTTTGCGGATGGCATCCTGTATATGGGATTCGCACATACCGCACATCATTCCTTCTACTTCTGCTGTGACTCTGACCATATTTTATCCCAGTCTTTCTTCTTATTTATATTAGTGCAGCCGCTCGAGCAGGAACCGCAGCTTCCGCTGCAGCCTGAACAGGCTCCGCCGTTCAGCTGATTTTTAATATCCCGTATGCAGTAACGTCCGGCGAAAAAAACGGGAACAGCCAATACAGCGATTACGATAATAGTTCCTATCATAGGGTTCACCTCCTGTTCTCACGAATTCTTCATCGATATAATCAGTCGGAAACGGCTCCAGCCGCTCAAAAAGAACAGCTGAAGCCAAAGTTTCCTGATTCCTTCAAAAACTGTGAATTAATAGTTAGTTCTGAGATGCCTCAACAGAGGTAAGCGTACGCTCATGCTCTTCCGGTACATAACCCTTGCGGACGAGTCCATAAACGATCAGGGCAATCAGGGCGATTGCTACTACTGTTCCGACTCCAAAGGTAAGTTCGCCGGTAGCAAGACCGATGATATTGTAGAAGATCAGTGCCAGGGAATATGCCCAGACAGTCATCCAGCCAATCGCGGCCCAGGTCCACTTGCGGTTGTTCATCTCACGCTTGATTGCGCCGATTGCCGCAAAGCAGGGTGCGCACAGAAGGTTGAAGACCATGAAGGCGAACGCGGAAGCCGGCGTATAATCGGCAGCTACGCGGGCCCAGATTCCTTCACCATTATCTCCAAGTTCTTCTCCGGATGCCTCCTCGTCATAATTATACAGAACGCCGAAGGTTCCTACAACTTCCTCTTTTGCGACAAGTCCCTGAACGGTTGCGACAGTAGGTTTCCAGCTTCCGAATCCGAGCGGACGGAAGACCGGAGATACCGCCTGACCGACAGATGCCAGGATGGAGTCATCCATGGTGTTGACATCGTCAACCGAGACATTTCTCTTTTCAGCAAGCTCACTCAGGTAGGCGGTATTTTCCTCAATGCCCTGCTCTTCCCAGAGATTATCAATCTTGCCGAACTGACCGTTTACAACACCGAAGCTGGACAGGAACCAGATTACGATAGTAGACAGAAGGATAACAGATCCTGCTCTCTTGATGAAGGACCAGCCGCGCTCCCAGGTAGCGCGAAGAACGTTGCCTGCGGACGGAACGTGGTAAGCCGGAAGCTCCATAACGAAGGGCGCAGGCTCTCCCGCGAATGCCTTGAACTTCTTCAGGATGATACCGGACATAACAATGGAAGCCATGCCGATGAAGTATGCCGCTGCTGCGATGCCGGCGGATCCGCCGAAGATAGCGCCTGCGATCAGACCGATGATTGGAAGTTTTGCCCCGCACGGCATGAAGGTCGTGGTCATAACAGTTAATTTACGGTCACGGTCATTTTCAATGGTCCTTGTGGACATGACGCCCGGAACACCGCATCCGGTAGCGACAAGCACCGGAATGAAAGATTTGCCGGAAAGTCCGAACTGGCGGAAAATACGGTCCATAACGAATGCGACACGGGCCATGTATCCGATATCTTCCAGGATTGCCAGGAAGAAGAACAGAACGAGCATCTGCGGTACGAAGCCAAGTACCGCGCCGACGCCGGCTACGATACCATCCTGTACCAGGCTGTATACCCAGGAACCTTCTGCAACGCCGATGGCTCCGAGAATATTATCAAAGAGGGTCGGGACCCATTCGCCGAAGATTACATCATTCGTGAAGTCCGTTGCCTTGGTACCGATTGAAATGCCCCAGCTTCCTACGGAGACTGCGTAAATCAGGAACATAATTCCGATAAAAATCGGAAGACCGAGTACACGGTTGGTTACGATCTTATCGATCTTGTCGGAAACCGTCATTTTCTCCTGTCTCTTGGCCTTTACAACAGCTTCAGCGGTTACTTTTCCAATGTAGTTGTATCTTTCATTTGTAATGATACTTTCAGCATCGTCTTCCTGACTTTTTTCAACCGCTTCGATGATCGGCTCAATTTTAGCGTTTTCACCGCTGCTGAGCTTGAGGTTCTTCAGAACCTTCTCGTCTCTTTCGAAAACCTTGATGGAATACCATCTGAGCAGTCTGTCGTCTACTTTGCCCTTCAGGACTTCTTCAATCTCTGCGAGTGCTTTTTCGACCTCATCACTGAAAACAACGGTATTGTCTACAGCTTTTTTGGACTTTGCGGCTTCCACTGCAAGCTGTGCAGCCTTATCCGTTCCTTCTTCTTTCAGAGCGGAAATTTCAACTGCCTGGCATCCCATCAGCTTGGCCAGCTTCTGGGTATCGATGGAGTCCTTGTTCTTGCGGACCAGGTCCATCATGTTGACAGCCATGACGACAGGAATTCCCAGCTCAATCAGCTGAGTGGTCAGGTAAAGGTTACGCTCGATATTGGTACCATCGACGATATTCAGGATCGCGTCCGGCTTTTCATTTACCAAATACTGTCTGGAAACGACTTCCTCGAGTGTATAAGGTGAAAGGGAATAAATACCCGGAAGATCCTGAAGTACGACGTCCTTCTGATCCTTTACTTTTCCTTCCTTTTTTTCTACCGTAACGCCGGGCCAGTTTCCGACGTACTGATTTGCGCCGGTCAGTGCATTGAACAGGGTTGTTTTTCCACAGTTCGGATTTCCGGCAAGTGCAATCTTAATTGCCATCTTTCTCCTCCTCTTGCTGAATTCTATCTTTCACTGAATTCTGATTTAAAAAAATGGTATTTACTCTACCTCTACCATCTCGGCATCGCCTTTACGGACAGACAGTTCGTAATTGCGGATGGTAAGCTCCATTGGATCTCCTAAAGGGGCAACCTTGCGGACATAGATTTCAACACCTTTTGTGATGCCCATATCCATAATTCTGCGCTTGGTCGGTCCTTCGCCATGAAGTTTAACGACCTTACAGGTAGCTCCAACCGGAACGTCTTTCAGGGTTTTCATTTTTCTTTCCTCCTCCCCAAGTCTTCTATTAAGGATTTACCATGATCTTAGAAGCCATTTCTTTTGTAAGAGCCAGCTTGGAATCTCTGATCTTCAGGATCATATTTCCGCCCGAAGTCTGAACGACAGTTACCTGAGTTTCCGGTGTAAATCCAAGATCCT
Source organism: Eubacterium sp. (assembly GCA_036308545.1). GTDB lineage: Bacteria > Bacillota > Clostridia > Lachnospirales > Lachnospiraceae > Bilifractor. Next base: position 63,525 of record JAXJVN010000005.1, read on the forward strand.
CCAGGTGTTTCTTAATATCAGGAGATCCTGATACGCGGCCTACCGTTACGACCTCGCCGGCGTTAACCATAATAAGTGGAATCATCGTAAACCTCCAAAAAAAACAAATTAGCTTACGCTAATCGTTAGTTTAGCTTTACTAACTTTCCTTTGTCAAGGGGTTCGGCTCATCTTTCTAAAGAAATTATAAAAATCGTACGAATTTTTTCCCAACTCAATTGACAGTGATAGTTAGTTTGTATAAACTACATTTGAAGTTAGTCCTTTCTTACTTTTATTGGTGTTATGTATGAATTTCGTACCTGCAGCATTCTGAAGAGATGCACTCCCATCCTCTTTTATAGATGTGCCCTTGTTTTCTTAATCGGAGCGCATCCATGACAAGGCAGGCTCATTTTCTTTTAAGAGGTAAGTTTATGAGTAACGTCACATTTGAAAATTATTCGCCTGCGCAGAAATCCCTGGCTGTTCAGATTGATTCCTTCCTGCGCTCCCACCTGGAAGAAAAAGTGACTATAGCCATGCTTGCAGATCAGTTTGAGTGCTCACCCACAACGATAAAAACAGCTTTTCGATCCTATTATGACCGGTCTGTATATTCTTCTTTCAAATCCATGAAGATGCGTGCAGCCGCCGAGGACCTCGCAGTTACAGACTGTTCCATCATGGCGATTGCAGCCAAGTATGGATACGTCAACTGCAGTAAATTTTCAGACGCTTTCCGCAAGGTCATGGGCAGCCTGCCCGGAAAATACCGCCGCGCAGCCCGAAAGAAATAAAAAAATTTATGTCCTTTTGGAGTCTCTTTAAGCCTTTTTGGAGTAGAGACCGGTGCTCTGTTTTTTTAAAATTAATCTATTTAGAACAAACAACATATTCTTGGAGGATGAAATGAAGTACCATAAAGCATTTGCCTGGCTGACCGTTTTCTTTTTTCTGCTGACATTAATTGCCGGATACGAGAAGAAATAAAGTTTTAAGGGATTCTATCCTCAGAAAGGAAGAAAATTATGAATTGGAAAAATGTAAGACTTGTAGCATGCGGAGCTCTTCTCAGCACACTGGGATATAGAATCGCTACCAGCAGGGACGCAAAGAAGGTTTATTCCTTCTTTACCGCCGCTGTAATCCGGGAGCGTGATTATATCATGAAAGGCGTCGACCACCTGAAGGAAAACGGCGGCGATATTCTTGCGGATGCCAAGGCCCGCAATGAAATGCTTGCTGCTGAAAAATCAGCCGTCATCAAAGATGAAGCTGAGGAAACCGAAGCTTAAGGAAGCAGCTGCCAATGAAATGCAGAATTCTTTATGATGCACACGGACGGCTCCGTGTGCATCTTTTACAAAAAGAGATGAGCTGTGCCCAGGCGGACATTCTGGAAGCCTACCTGAAGGGGCAGACCGGCGTCGTTTCTGTAAAGGTCTACCCCAGAAACGCAGATGCCGCAATTCAGTATCATGGCAGCCGTTCCGCCCTGGTCCATGCCCTGGCAGTTTTTTCTTATAAGAAAAATAAAGACCTGGCTCCGGAACACAGCAGCCGCGCACTCAGTATGGAATATGAGAACAAGCTGGCGGATGTAATTATGGGCAGAGTGGTAAGCAGGTTCTTCCTGCCCTTCCCCATTCGCTATGCGATTGCCATCTGGAATACCGGCAGATACATCTTCAGAGCTATCCGTTCTCTTGGACACAAACGCCTGGAAGTACCGGTCCTGGATGCTACTGCGATTACCGTATCTATGCTGCGGGGCGATGTAGAGACTGCCACTTCTGTCATGTTCCTTCTTCATATCGGAGACATTCTGGAAGAATGGACCCACAAGAAGTCCGTTGCCGATCTGGCAGGAGCTATGAGTCTCGGAGTCGACCGGGTCTGGGGCAGATCAGAGGACGGACCGGACGTGCAGATGTCTGTTCATGATGTACAAACCGGTGCTCAGATTATAATCGGAACGGGCGGAATGATACCGCTGGACGGTCTGGTCATCGAAGGAGAAGCAAGCGTCAACCAGTCCGCCATGACCGGAGAATCCCAGCCTGTCCTGAAAAAGAACGGGAGCTATGTCTACGCCGGCACTGTGCTGGAGGAAGGCCGGCTGGTTGTCCGGGTTGAAAAAGAAGCCGGAAGCGGACGCTATGATTCGATTGTTCATATGATTGAAGATTCCGAGAAGCTGAAATCTTCTACCGAAGACAAAGCCTCTCATCTTGCAGACCGGCTGGTTCCCTACAGTCTTGGCGGGACTCTGCTGACCTGGCTTCTGACTCAGAACGCCGCGAAAGCGCTCTCCATCCTCATGGTCGACTTTTCCTGCGCCCTTAAGCTTTCCATGCCGCTGGCTGTCCTGTCTGCCATGCGTGAGGCAAACGCATACAATATCAGCATAAAAGGTGGAAAATTCATGGAAGCTGTTTCAAATGCGGATACCATCGTATTTGACAAGACCGGTACGCTTACCCATGCCCAGCCAAAAGTCGCAATGGTCATTCCTTTCGGGGATACCGATGAACAGGAAGCGCTCCGTCTGGCTGCCTGCCTGGAAGAACACTATCCTCATTCCATGGCGAAAGCGGTCGTAGCCGAAGCCAAAAAACGCGGACTTAATCACGAAGAGCGGCATACGGAAGTCCAGTATATTGTAGCCCATGGAATTGCAAGCACCGTCAGCGGACAGAAAGTCGTTATCGGCAGCTATCACTTTGTCTTCCAGGATGAAGGCTGCACCATACCGGAGTACGAAATGGAGAAATTCCATAGTCTTCCGGGAGAGTATTCTCACCTTTTCCTTGCAGTAGCGGGAAAACTGACCGCCGTTATCTGTGTGGAAGATCCGCTGCGAACGGAAGCTCCCGATGTGATCCGGGCTCTTAGAAAAGCCGGTTTCCGCAAACTTGTTATGATGACCGGAGATAATGCGAAGACAGCAGAAGCTGTTGCAAAAAAAGTCGGCGTCGATGAAGTATATTCCGAAGTTCTTCCGGAAGACAAGGCCGAATTTATCCGACGAGAACATGCTGCCGGCCGGACCGTGATGATGGTTGGAGACGGCGTAAACGATTCTCCTGCTCTATCTGCAGCAGACGTAGGCATCTCCATAAGCGACGGGGCAGCCATTGCACGTGAAATAGCCGATATCTCCCTCACGTCAGACAGCCTCTACTCTATTGTGACGCTGAGGAAACTCAGTGACGCGCTGATGGCCCGTATCCATTTTAATTACCGAACCATCATAAGCTTCAACTCCATGCTGATCCTTCTAGGCGTTGCCGGTATAATCGCCCCGCAGACTTCTGCACTGCTGCATAACCTGTCGACTATAGCGATCAGCCTTAAGAGTACAACAAAACTGCTGGAGGAAGGCAGAGAAACCGAAGCCTGTCGAACGGAATCTTTGCCTGCTTAATTGCAGCTATCTGAAGTTTAAGGAATCTTCCATCAGGTATCCGGCATGCATTCTTTTACATTTTAATCTCAGTTCTGCCTGTCCAGGCACAACGGAACATCCTTTTTCTTCAGGGATTTCCGTCATGAAGGGCAGGCAGATTTTTTTGTTCTTCTCCATTCCGCACTTTTGTACAGAGCAGGCATTTGTTTTCAAAGATGTTTTTACCTGGGTTCCGGAAATTCATTCTCTTCCTTACAAAATATGGCTGTTTCACAGCTGTCTTTCCGTTCTTGCCGTCTTCTGAGGAAATCGGATCATGGTCTGTACAAAAGTGCGCAATATGACCCTTCACTTTTCTTCATGGCGTCGATTTACAAGCCTTCTGCCAGCCATTATCATATAGATAGTGAATATATTTTCTATCCATTGTGCGATAAATGGAAGGAAATTCGAATTCAAAAGAGGAGGTAATTTACGATGCTTACAGCAAAGGAAAACTTTATCCAGTGTGTGGAAGGCGGAACGCCTGACCGTGCCGTCAATAACTACGAAGCAATCAAGCTTCTGATGAATCCCTTCGCAATGTTCCATAATCCAAGACCTAAGTTCCCAGGTGACACACCGCAAAAGAACGCCTGGGGCGTCCTCTATGAGTATCCGGAAGGCGTACCGGCAAGCTTCCCGGTCCACAAACCCGACACCATTGTCATTCAGGACATTGAGCACTGGCAGGATTACGTGCACGCTCCGTCTCTCGACTTCCCGGATGAAGAATGGGACAAAGTAAAAGAGATGTATGACGCCGTAGATACCACCAAGGCATTCAAGGCTACGTTTATCGCACCCGGACTGTTTGAGCAGTGCCATCATTTAGGAGAAATTGCCAATACCTGCATGAATCTGGCAGAGTATCCGGACGAGATGGAAGACCTGATCAAGTACATTACCGAGTGGGAGCTGAAGCTTGCAGAACTGATCTGTGAAAAGCTCCATCCCGAAATGCTCTTCCATCATGACGACTGGGGCAGCCAGAAATCCACCTTCATGAGCGTCGGAATGTTCGAAGAATTCTTTGTAGAGCCCTACAAGCAGATTTACGGATATTATCACGATCACGGCGTAAAATATGTCGTTCATCATTCCGATTCTTATGCGGCAACCCTCGTTCCGGACATGATCGAGATGGGAATCAATGTATGGCAGGGATGCTTCACCACCAACCATATCGATGAGCTGATTGCCAAATACGGCGACAAGATTTCCTTCATGGGCGGCATTGAGAACATGCTGGTAGACCACGAAGGATGGACCGACGAAGAGATTGACGGCGTTGTAGATCGTACCATCGGGAAATACGGAATCAAACACTTCATTCCGTGTATCGCACAGGGCGGTCCGGGGTCTACATGGCCGGGCGTATATGAAAGCCTGATCCGTTCCGTCGACGAATACAACTGCAAGCACTACGGCTTTACCATGGACGAGCTCGAAAATGCCCGTATTCCGGGAGCTGCAGGCGTTATGTTCGGATCCAAGAAGTAATGAGATTAACAGCAAGAGGATGCCCGCCGGATTTCCGGCGGGCATCCTCTTGTTCATTTATTTTTATCCATTTCCTTGCTTTCTTCGCCCTTTTCCAGGTCTTCAACGCTGCGCATCATGTAATAAGAAATCAAAAGTTTCAGTTTTGTCTTGGAATCGTCCAGATCCATGTTGATAATTTTCTGGATTCTTGTCAGACGATAAGTAAGCGTACTCCTGTGTATAAATAATTCTTTTGACGTGCGAAGAACGTTTTCTTGGAGATTCAGATAAACCTCCAGAGTATGATAAAGTTCAGAATGATTTTCCTCGTCAAATTTTTTCAGCTTTCTTAAGGCTTCCGCGCAAAGCAGACGGGCGGGAATCTCCTTTGACGTACAGTCTATCATGTAATCCAGCATGTAATCGTCAAAATAAAAATACCAGAGCATACTCTGACCTGCAAGTCCGAACTCCAGTGCATTTTTTGCCTGCCTGTAAGCAGATGCAAGGTCTCTGAAGTCCTGCACTTCTGTGCTGACCCCTATTTTCAGAAGACTGTCCCTGATCAGAATGGCAAGCCCCTGTACTACGTCTGCAGCAGTCGTGTGGGTATAGGAAAGATTGACAATAACCGTAATGCCGTCTTCGTAAAAAAAAGCTCTGGACTGCGGTGCGTTATTTTCAATCTGGCTCAGCATGGCATCAGCAGAAATCTGGTTGAAGTCTTCGTGTTCCGTCCTCATCCGAAGACAAATATAACGGTCATGAAGCTTCCAGTTAAGCAAATTCAAATTTCTGGCAATCTCTCTTTCCTCTACCGATTCCCGCTGGATCATCTGAGCAAAAAACTCTTCCGTACGATCTTCGTTATCGAGTCTGACCAGTCTCCTTTCTCTGGTATAGAATTCAAGGAGACGGCCCATGTATTCCATGGCGTGGAAGTCGCCCGGGTAAAGTGGATTTTTCACTTCGTCGACCAGAATTCTTCCGAGATACTGGTTATTATTCCAGAGATTCCGGTAAAGAATCCGATAGCCGGTCTGGTTGGCAGAGAACATCTGAGGAGTATGCGTCTTCAATCCCTCCAGATATTCATGATCCGTCCGGAAGTCGTTGATCGTCTCCAGATTAACCATAGTCCTGCCTGTTCTTTTGTCCTTGTCCCATTTGGTCATTTCCGGCTGATGTTCGGGATCTGACAGGATAAAAAAATGCTGATCATGAATAAACATGGGATTCCGGAAAATCGGTATGCTTGCCTTCAGCATATCGTCAAGAGGATGCGGTCCGTTCAGGGCCCGCTGCAGTTTAAAATCCCACTCACTGTACTGAAGGAACGTATCCTGGGCAAGTTCCAGCGTATCCATCATGTCGCATCTCTGATGGATCACGATCATTGGCATACCGTAATTCTGGACCGGCGGCATGTAATCGCCGAAAACAACAAAAGTAAAAAGCTTTCCTGCTCCTTCTCTCTTAACCATTTCTTCTGCGGTTATAAAATACACCGTATCCCGTTTCAATATCCTGCCGGGTTTGTACAGGCGAGCGGCAGCTAATTGGGACCTTTCCTTGCCCGGGTAATAAAAGATCTCAAGCCCCGATCGGATCAGACTGTCCGCGATGATCCGGAGATTCATCAGGAAACCAACCTGAAATTCTGTTTGTTCCGTCTTCTGATTTGTATTGGAAATCATAAAAAAGCTCCTGCCCTGTCATAAGATCCTTCAAAAAACATCTATTCTGCCAGAATAAATATCAATGCTCTTACTTTAAAATAGGGATCCTCATGATTTGAACATTCTGTATAGCAATCTTTCCTGAAACACAAGAAGGAGGATGTCTTAAAGACATCCTCCCATATTATAGCAAATTATTGAATTCCCGTCTGAGAATTGTCAAAGGTCAGGCCTTTCTGGCTGCAATCTCAGCGGAATATTTCTCGACCTTATCCTTGGTAAGACGGAATCCGAAAACAACCAGGCATCCGGCAATAATCAGCGCAACCGCCGGTACAAGAATGAAGGCGTTCGTGCAGGCCCTCTTCAGTTCTTCTGTAGCATCTCCTGCCGCAATATCCGGTGAGAAATGAGCAGCTGCAAGGCAGCCATTGATAATAATTCCTCGCGTAAGGATAGAAACCTTAAGCGGAACATTCTGAAGTCCGGAAATCCATCCTGTAGCATTCTTTCCGGTCTTCCACTCGGAATAAATAATGGTATCTGCGTAAAGGGCCGGAGTAGCTGCATAAGCAATTCCGTATCCGAACTGGGCAACAGACATCAGAATAATGACCGCCGTTACGTTCGTATACATGAAGTTGGCGATGAGCATGAAAACAGCCATCAGGAAGAAGGTACAGAAGGTAGTTGTTCTGGTCGAGAGCTTCTTTGAGAAGAACTTGGAGCAATAAGAACCAATCACGCAAAGGATGTTGGAAATCAGGATATATCTGGACATAAGACCCGGATTTCCTGCAACATAGGTGAAGTAATAAACCGCAGCGCCCATGCAGACGAAGTTGAACATCCACTTAGCAACATCGGATAAAAGCAGAGCAATCAGAGGCGGGTTCTGCGCCAGTGCCTTCAGAAGGTCTCCGCCGCTGGTCCTGGAGGTATCCTTTTTCGCAGTCTGTCCATCTGTCTCCACTTCTTCATATCCTTCGAACATCTTGAAGTGGCAGAAGTAAAGGGCAAACATAACCCAGGCAAGTACGAAAGCCGTAGCGCCCCACTGGTTAGTCTCGCTCAGGTGTGCCGCAAAGAATGCTGCAATCGGCGGTCCTACATAAGCGAAAAGAATCTTGGACAGATTGCCCCAGGCAGCTCTTGTAGATGCCAGCTGAGCACGATCCTCAGGCGTCTTTCCTGCAACAGCAATCATAGAAACATTTGCAACATAAGGGAAGTTCCAGCATACATGGCTGAGTACTGCCGCAATCAGAACGACTGCTGCGGAAACTGCTACGTTATCGGAAACCTTGATAAACTGGAAGGCAAAAATAAAAGGTACCAGCCAGGTGATCAGGATCAGCCAGGAACGATAGCGCCCCCATTTCTTCGGCTTGATGCTGTTCAGGACCGCTCCGTATATCCAGGAAAGCGCGGCATCAATGCCGGAGAAGACCGTTGCGATTGTCGTAACGACTCCCAGCGGAAATGCTGCAAGGTTGGTCAGGAAGAAGTTGAAATAGTAGCTTTCAACATTTGTCATCAACGAAAATCCGCAATCGCCGACGCCGTAAAAAATCTTCAGTGCGCCGCTTAATGGTTTCGCCTGGCCGTTTTTGTTGGCAGTTGCTTCACTCATTATGAATTCCTCCTCTTTCATAGTATTTATACAAAGGACAATCCGCTGCCTTTGTATATCTCTGATAATTTTCAGTATATGCTTTCGGCATCTTAGGGTAAATCCGCATTAGTGTGAAGAAGTTCCTTGGTTATTCCGCAATTTTGTATAGTCTTGTCTTTTTCACTCCTCTGCACCCTCCGGTTTCTATTTCTTTATGACATCTTTCCGACTTATGTGGAGAATTTGGGTATTCTGACTGTTTTTTCAGGGTTATTTCTGTATTTATCCGTCATATTTTTCTTCCGTTTTTCCTTTTTGTTTCCGACAATTTTATATTTTCTTTATTTTTGAATCTTTGCCTCCGCCTGTTCATTTATTACCTCTCCCGTGATAAAAGCAGCTTTTCGGTTTCTCCGCATTATTTCGGATGCATTTGCGCCTTTCTTATGCTATGTTAGTAATTGTTATTAACAGAAGTCTGATTCTTACCTTAGCCGTTTGTTCTTCTTTTTTGAGAATGCGGTTCAAACCGGAGGCAGTGCCATGAAACCCGAACTCCTGATTCCTTTTAAGAAATCCCGCGAGGATGCCATAGCAGCTTACCGTCAGTACTATTCCGGCCGTCCTCTTCTGTCCCGGGCTTTTCTGAAAGAATCCCATATAGAAGAAATGCAGGCCGGCTACATCCCCTATTATCTTTATTCCGGCTCCGCCCATGTCGCTGTGGATTACGAAGCCCAGGACACAAAGGAACAGGATGGACCCGGTAAGATTAAGAAACAGATTAAAAATTTTGAAGTCCTGTCGGAGGCAGATGTTGAGTATTACCGGCTTAAGGTCAACACATCCGGCCAGATTCCGGAAGATTTTATGAAAAACATCGAGCCATTCCATTTCGATGGCCTGATCCCTGCTGACCAGGCGCCGGACCGGGACGGTCTGAAGGAACTTCTGGACCTTGACATCGAAGAAAATGATGCCTATATGAAGGAGCGGATCGTCGAAGCTGTCAAATCACCCCTTCGCGATAAAATCCGCCACGCTTATAAGAAAGAGCTCGATTCCGATATTGATTTTCATAACGAAAAACGGGAATGTGTACTTTTTCCTATCTATCTTCTCAATACCAGAAGAGGAAGAACGGTCTATCATTTTGCCATGAATGGACAGACCGGCAAGGTATATGGCGACCTTCCGGCAGATAACCTGCGTTTTATGTTCTATTTCATGATTCCTTTTCTTGGAATTGCCGGTGCGGTATGGGCATTCCTCAAGCTCTTCTGGTTCGCCGTCGGTAAAGATTCTTCCGGCCAAACCAATATGATCATGCTTTTTATCGGTCTGGTCGTGGGAATGACGATTGCCAACCGGCTCATGCAGCGCCTTTATGCCAGAATGCGAAAACCCAGGAGCGGTACCGGCGAAAGCGGGCGCTATGAAACGCTTCATGTGCGCGTAAGCAGTCAGAAGGAGCGTCCGGTCAGCCGCCAGCTTGTAAACGGTACCAACACCTGCATCAAAGAAGATACTTACGGCTCCCAGGATTACAGTCTGAAAAAAATGAAGAATTACAAGGGATAACGAACGATCTGCAAAACCGTAACTTTTTTTACCAAATCAGGAGAAATCTGACATGTACGAAGAATATTATCAACCCATCCCGGACCTGAATGCCTATCTGAAAAGGCTTGGCATGGAAGAAAAGCCTTTCCCTGATCTGAATTCTCTCAGCAAACTGGTCTATGCGCACCAGACCCATATTCCCTTTGAGGACCTGGACTCCGCTATGTACGGGCTGACCCCCTCCCTTGCTATCCCGGATCTCTTCGAGAAAATCATTCTGAACAAAAGGGGCGGTTACTGTTTCGAACTGAACGCGCTCTTCACCCGGCTGCTGCTGGATCTGGGCTTTGACGCCCGTCAGGTGACCTGCCGCATCCTGCGCGGACGGGACTACCTGCCCATGTGTACGCACGAAGGTATCGTTGTAAACCTGAGCGGCAGCCTTTACTTCTGTGACGTCGGCTACGGCGGTCCGGAATCCGCCGGTGCCGTCCTCATAGAAGATGGGGCTGAAACGATACATTATGGTGAATCCTTCCAAATAAAAAAAGAAAATGAGGACTGGTGGCTGCTCTCCCGTACAGCATCCGACGGACAGCCTGAAAGGGTTCTGCTCTTCAATCTGTTTCCCCAGCTTCCAATTGATTTCATCTTGACCAATCTCTATTCCTCTGCACCCGGCAACCTGATTTTCTCAAAGACAAGGCTGGTAAACTTAAGAACTCCCGATGGTTCGATCAGCGTTACCGACGATGTTTTTGCAGAAACAAAAAACGGTGTAAGATGCGAGACCCTGCTGAAAGATGATTCTGCATTCCGAGAATGCCTGAAGAGCCGTTTCGGAATTGTGATTCCCTAAGTAAAGCTGCATGTCAGCAAAACGCCGGGAATTTCTTTTCTGCGCCAGAAAAGAAAAGTCAATCCTATCATAATGGCAAAAGGAACCCGGCACTGCCGCCGGGCTCCTTCTTTTTCCTGTTTCCTTATCCTTTTTTCTTCTCAGTTTTTTATGAGAAATTATTCCCTTTTTACCGGATCAGATTGCCACTCCGTAGTTCTCAAGGTTATACTTATTGATTTCATCAATAACGATGCCTTCAACCTCCGGATAAATAGTTCCGGGACCGCCATAGGTCATGCCCGGCCAGAAGCCTTTCAGCTTGCCGTATTTTGCCAGCGTGCTGCGGACCTCCGTCCGGATTTCTTCCTCCGAAGCGTCCGCACGGTCGATAACAGAATCTACGCCGCCCATAAGCAGCATCCGGTCGCCAACCTGTTCTGAAAGCAGGGCGATGTCGTTCGTGTTCAGAACACCCTGCCAGATATCGACGCCGATTTCCGCCATATCCGGAACGATCGGCTGCATATAGGAATCGCCGTGATGCATGACAATGACGCCTTCTGAATGGAGGTAACTGTAAAGTCTTCTGTAGGGCTCCTTGAAGAACTCTCTCCAGATATCCGGCGAGAAGAAGAGGCTGTTTTTGGATCCCCAGTCATCGTGGGAAATGATCAGATCCGGATGAAGATGGTCTACAACCAGCTTCATATAGGTATAACGGTACTCGCAGATGCAGTCGATCAACTCATGAGTAGCATCCGGGTCTTCCAGGAAACTGGTCAGCGTATCCTCAAAGGTCATGAGCATATGCATCTGCTCGAAAATACCGGTTCCCATGATGACGCAAGTCAGGTATTTGTCCTGATCGATCTTCGCCTTATTCTCAAGGGCTGTCTCCCATCCTTCCGAGCATTTGCCGATCAGGTCCGGAACCTTTACATAGTCTTTCCATTCGGAAATATCCTTGATGACCTGATTTTCCGGCGTCACGATCGGGATAGCCGCCGGAGCGTCCTGCGGGAAGGAAATATGCGTTCCCCAGGCATCCGTAGACTCTGTTCCGCGGATTCGGTTTCCGCGAATCAGCTTGAAGCAGGGATCCCCGCCAATCGGCTTCATCATGGTAAATGAATTCAGAAGACATTCGGGATGACCTTTGTCAAATTTCAGCGCTTCCAGTATATTCTGTTTCGGCGTCAGCATTTTTTTGTCCTCCTTTATAAAAAATGATAACACGATTAAGCTGTCTTTCCGCACGACAGACTTATTACTATTTCCAGATTAGCAGAAAAAAAAAACCTTGTAAAATAAAAAAGAGCGGAAATTCCCGCTCTTTTTTCATACTTTCTGTCGTTCTTTGGCTCATTCTTTTTCCGGCGCGTCTTCTGTTACTGCATTCTCTTCCGCGCTTGTTTCCGTCACAGCTTCCGTCGTATTCTCTTCAGCTTCTGCGGGAACTTCTTCCGCGCTTGCCTCCGTTATAGTTTCCGCCGGCTTTGGCTGACGTTTTTTTACAAGGACCAGCATGATGACGCCTGCTGCCAGTGTGAAGAGTCCAAGGAACTGGGAGGTAGACAGGGGTCCGACCGATCCTCTGATCAGGTCGCCGCGGAAGAATTCAATGATAAATCTTCCCAGGCTGTAAAGAATCAGGTAGAATGCTGATACCTCTCCATCTTTTTTCTTCCATTTCCTGTCATAATGAATCAGGAAAAGGAAAAGCAGGAAATCCCCCGCGCTGGAGATGAGCTGGGTAGGTACCAGGTGGACGTGGTTAGGCGCGAAGTCAGAATGTGAAAACTCGATATAAAAAGGTCCATCCGTCTCAACGCCGTAGCAGCAGCCTGCGAAAAAGCATCCGATTCGTCCGATTGCCTGGGCCAGTGCCACACTGGGCAGACCAACATCAAAATACTGAAGCGCATTCAGCTTCTTGTGACGGCACCAGATCCAGCCTCCAAGAATTCCTCCCAGGATTCCCCCCAGGACGACCCACCCGGAACGAATGGCATCCCCGATGATGGACGGGTCAGCGATCAGCTTGGGGAAAATAGTGATCAGATAGAGCAGCTTGGAGCAGACATATCCGAATACTACGCACATGATGACGATTGGAAAGAACTGGTCCGCATCCATCCCCTTCTTTTTTGCTCTGTATTCCGCCGAAAAATAGGCGGCAATGATAGCCAATCCGGTCATAAGACCATAGGTATGGACCGTCAAGCTTCCGATTGAGAATAAATCATTATACATTATTAATTAACTCCTGTTTTTCCGTTAACAGCAGCAAAACTCCGGATCCTTTTTACAGGAACAGCAGCCGTTTTTGCTGCCTGAACGATCAGAGAACGGATGCCGTAAAGCTTTTTTTGCCGCAAACGTATTTCAATGTCAGCAGAATCGCTGAGAGAGAAGGCGGATGAATTCCGGCGTCGTACCGCAGCATCCGCCAATCATCCCGGCACCCGCCTTTACAATTTTCTCCATGCAGTCCGCAAAATATTCCGGCGTCATGTCATAGATACTGCTGCCGTCCGGTGCCGCCTTTGGAAGGCCGGCGTTTGGTTTTGCGATAACCGGGATTTGTGCGACTGCTGCCATATCGGATGTAATTCCGGCCATCTGGTCCGGTCCCATGGAGCAGTTGATGCCGGCAGCGTCAGCTCCCTGGTCCTGAAGTTTTTTCACCAGTTCAACAGCACTTCCTCCGAATATGGAACGGCCGCTTTCCGTAACCGTCAGAGTGCAGATAAAAGGAAGGCTTTCGGATACCCGGCGAACCGCCTTCAGTGCAATTTCGGCTTCCCGGACGTCCATCAGTGTTTCTGCAACTATCAGATCGACCCCTGCCTGCAGCAGATAAGAAACCTGCTCTTTGTAAGCATCCAGCAGTTCCTCTTCTTCCAGTTCCCCAACCGGGTCCAGAGGTTCGCCCGGGGTAGTCAAGTCACCGGCGACCAGCACATTTGGTCCTACAGCTTCCCGTGTAAGGGCTGCCAGACCTTTATTCAGCTTTTCAACTTCATTCTGCAGTCCGAAGCGTTCAAGACTGACACGGTTGGCTGCAAAAGTCGGAGCATAGACAATCTGCGAGCCAGCCTCAGCATAGCCCTTCTGAAGTTCTTTCATGGCATCCCCATGCTCCAGAATCCACTGCTCCGGACAGACGTTTCTGGGCATGCCAGCCTTCATCATATTAGTGCCTGTCGCACCATCCAGGAGTACAATGCCCTTAGCAGTCAATTGACGAAATTCTTCTCTGGTCATGGATAATCTCCTTTCACGGTATGAAACAATCTTATATTTAGAAAGTTCTGTATGAAAATCTCTTGTTCAGAAAATCCTATCTGTACCGATTTTATCTGTTCTCACACCTGATGTAAATACGCGCCGGCGGTCGGAGCGACACATTCGTAGAATTGTACAAGAATCCGGGCACCGGTCAAAGTGCCAGGCCAAAGTGACAGTCAGCCAAAGTGACAGTCCCTTTGGCTAAAAGTATCCTAATATCCGCAGGTAAGAAAAAAAGCCATGCGGATTGCCGGATATTGGCAAAAATCCGCATGGCTCTGGTTTTTTCTGGAATTAAGATGCTGAAGTAACTTCTTCCGCAGATGATGCTGCCGAACCGTCAGAGCTGTCTGCCGCGCCGGACGAAGTCGCTGTTACAGTCGTATACAGGTCTTTGTCGGAAACCTCCAGCTTGTCCCAGCATTTCTCAGTCTTGGTTTCAGACTCTTTCTTCCAGGCATCCAGTTTCTTATTGTAGTTGTCGGATTCTCTGGTGGAAATGATGGTCTGCTTCTGGGTCTCGGTGGCGTCCTCATCAAACTTCTTGTTCTGACGGACTACGTAGTAGTAATCTCCGGTATCAATGACCTTATCATAAATCCGGCCGTCTTCCAGAGACCTTGCGGTTTCATAAATTTTATCCGGAAGAAGCGTACTGTCGTCATTATAGGAAGTGTCTCCTACAACCAGGTCCGGATCAATTTCCTCAGCCAGCGCTTTCATATCGCAGCCCGCAGGATCGGAATCCTCTTTGACCTTTTCAATCAGCTTCTCAAGATTGTCCCACTTTTCCTGCTTCTGATCATCTGTCAGGTTGACCTGATTGCCCTGGTCATCTGACGTTACAAAATCAATTCTGGCATAAGTCAGGGTAGACATTGCCGCTTCATCATCCGAAACATTTCTGTCCGTATCGGCAATCATAGGATTATACATGAGGCGGGTATAAGTCTCAAACTCGATCGCTTCTTTGATATTTTCTTCCGAAATACCATTCTCGTCCATGCTGTCTTTGTTTTTTTCATAGACTTTTTTAGCGGTATCATCGATACTGGTCTGAAGATCTTCCGGAATGGTTACGTTATATTCATCAGAATGGGCTTTCATCAGAATGTCAACCGCGATATTGTCCCTTACGCTGTCCTTGAATTCCTGACCATATGTAACTTCTTCACTGGAACTGTTCGTATATGCGGTATCCCAGATACCGGTCGTTCCATATCCGTAAGCAGTCATCATATTGGTCGTAGCCGCCTGACTGTAGCGAAGCAGGAAGGAAGCTGCTCCAAGCGAAATACTGTTGTCACCAACCGTAATGGCAGGCTGATTTCCATCTGTACTGCCGCATCCTGTCAGAAGTGCAGACGCCGCAAGAACAAAAGCACCTGCAGCGGCAATGATTCTGTTTTTCATTTTTTATTTTCCTCCTGGATCCCGGTACAGTTTTTCTCTGTACCATTCTTTCCTCAATTTCGGCACAGATGTTTCTTCTCTGTCCCGTTTTTTTCTCACTTCAGGAACAGATGCCGGATTGCCTGTCCCATTTTTTCACGCTTCAGGAACAGATGCTGGATTGCCTGTCCCATTTTTTCACGCATATACACTGGATTATAAACTTTTTGATGCGCTCTGGCAACAATTAGCTTTTCTTCTCTGTTTCCGCCAGATCTGCAAGTTCATCCATAAAAGCATGAAGAATGTTCATGATCTTATCGGGGTTTGTCTTTACCTCTTTCAGGCTCAGGCGGAAGAAGGGCGGATCCGTCATCTGAAAACTCAAAGTCCTTCCATAGCGGCTCAGAAGCTCCGGAATCCTCTGTACGTCCAGTCGGGCTCTCGGGTACAGTTCAATCCGAACAGCATCTCCGATCTGCTTGATCGCTGTTACATAAGCCCGGTGAGCAATTGCCTTTATCTCTGCAATCGCGATCAGATTAGTGACGCTCCGCGGCGGATCTCCGAAGCGGTCGATGAGTTCTTCCATGATGTCATCCGCTTCTTCTTTATTCCGTATTGCAGCAATTCTCTGATAAATCTGCAGTTTCTGCGTTTCATCCGGAATATAGGCAGGCGGGATAAAAGCGCTGACGCCGATATCGATTGACGTCTCGAATGCTTCTTCCGGTGTCTCTCCTTTTTCTTCCCGGACAGCTTCCGCCAGCATCTTGCAGTATAGGTCGTAGCCGATTTCTTCCATATGGCCGCTCTGCTCAGCGCCAAGCAGGTTTCCGGCTCCACGGATTTCCAGGTCCCTCATAGCTACCTTGACGCCGCTTCCGAACTCTGTGTACTCACGTATCGCATGCAGTCTCTTCTCCGCGACTTCCTTTAGAACCTTGTCCCTCTTGTACATAAGGAAAGCATAGGCTGTACGGTTGGACCGCCCGATTCTTCCCCTCAGCTGATAAAGCTGGGCAAGTCCCATCCGGTCCGCGTCCTGAATGATCATGGTGTTGGCATTGGAAATATCCATTCCGGTCTCAATAATAGTCGTAGATACCAGGACGTCAATTTCACGGTTGACGAAGCTGTACATGATAGTTTCCAGTTCAGAGGCTTTCATTTGTCCGTCGGCATAGGCAATCGATGCCTCCGGAAGAAGCTTCTGCAGCCTGCCTGCAACGTCTGCAATCGTATTGACCCGGTTGTAGACGTAGTAAACCTGACCCCCTCTTGCCAGTTCCCTGGATATGGCTTCCCGGACGATTTCTTCATTATATTCCAGTACATAAGTCTGGATCGGCGTCCGGTCCATGGGAGGCTCCTCCAGCGTACTCATATCGCGTATCCCGATCAGGCTCATATGAAGGGTCCTGGGAATCGGAGTTGCCGTAAGGGTAAGGACATCGACGTTTTTCTTGAGTTCCTTAATTTTCTCTTTATGCGTGACGCCGAAGCGCTGCTCCTCATCTACGACCAGCAGACCCAAATTGCTGAATTTCACGTCCTTGGACAGGAGCCGGTGGGTTCCGATCACGATATCCAGCCTTCCATCTCTTAATTCTTCCAGCGTTTTCTTCTGCTGGGCTGAAGTACGAAAGCGGGAGAGCAGGCCGATATTAACGGCAAAGTTTTCCATCCTCTGGGTAAAGGTATTGTAGTGCTGCTGAGCCAGAATGGTGGTCGGTACCAGGACGGCAACCTGCTTATGGTCCATGACGGCCTTGAAAGCAGCGCGGATGGCAATTTCTGTCTTACCGTAACCGACGTCGCCGCAGATCAGCCGGTCCATTGCCTTGTCACTTTCCATGTCCCGCTTGGTATCTTCAATAGCCTGAAGCTGGTCCTCCGTTTCCTCAAAGGGGAACATCTCTTCAAACTCTTTTTGCCATTCTGTGTCCTTGCTGAACTGAAAACCCTTTGCATCCATACGGGCGGCATAGAGAGAGACCAGCTGTTTCGCGATATCTTTTACGGCACTTCTGGCCCTGCTCTTCTGCCTGCCCCATTCTTTTCCGCCCAGCTGGCTGACCTTGGGATGTTCCTTCGCTGTGCTGCCGCCGGAATATTTCTGCAGAACATCCAGCTGCGTGGCTGCTACATAAAGATTGGCTCCTTTGGCATATTCGATCCGGATATAGTCCTTAACGACGTGATCCGTTTCAATCTTTTCAATTCCCCGGTAGATTCCAAGTCCATGATCCTCATGAACGACATAATCACCGACGGACAGTTCCGAGAAATCGTGGATTTTCAGCTCATTTGGGACCTTACGCTTAAAGCGTCTGCGGGTCTTCTCCACGCCAAAAATATCCGACTCTGTAACTACGGCGAAGCCCAGCATGGGATACTCGAATCCGCGTGCAGCATTTCCTCTGGTAACCATGATTTCCCGCTGCTGCAGAATCCGGTCCGGATTCTCGCTGTAGAAGGCGCTTAAGCCTTCTTCACCCAGTTCATGGACAAGACGTTCCCCTCTGGTCCCGGAAGCGGAAAGCAGAATGACCTTATAACCCTTCTTTTTCCATTTTCCCAGGTCTTTTACCAGAGTATCGAACTGATTGTTATAGGAGTTAACCGACCGCGCTTCCACGCCCAGCTCCCGGGCGATATCAAAATCGCTTCTGCGAAGCGGCATGAGGCTCATGCCGATGCAGCCTTTTATCTGAAACCGCGCCATAAGTTCGGTCTCCGTCAGCATGCGTGCGGCTTCCTCCGGCGCGCTTGTGCCCGCTTCGATCCGGTGCTTCATGGCTTCCTGATATTCGTCCGAAAGGGCTCTGGCGCTCTCCAGGATTCTGGCCGGTTCATCCAGAAAAATAACAGAATCTCCCGGCAGATAGTCCAGGATCGTGTCTGTCATATGTCGGAAGCGAGAGGGATCTTCCGGATCCATCCCGGGTTCTTCTCCTGCCGGATAAATGGTAATTTCCTTCTGCCGTTCAATGGACCTCTGGCTATCTGTCTCGAAGCTGCGGATAGAATCAATTTCGTCTCCGAACAGTTCGATTCTCCACGGAACCTCCTCCGTCACGGAAAAAACGTCAATAATGTCGCCTCTCACTGAGAACTGGCCGGGAGCCTCAACCATTGCTTCTCTCGTATAACCCAGTTCCGTCAGTTTTTTTGAAAAAACCTTCAGATCCAGTTCCTGGTCGTCTGTGATATGAATCAGTTTATTTTTGAGCACGCGAAGAGGCAGGAGTCGTTCCATACACCCCCCTGCGAAAGTGACAATGGTTACGCTCTCCTGCTCATTCTCTTCTTGCTTTTCTTTATCCCGGTCAGATGATTCCTGACTCTGAAGCGGTGCATCTGACAGGCTGATGAGTGCTTTGATGGCACTCATTCTCTGTCTTGTCAGCTGGCCGCCCGATACGTCCGCCTGATAGAAAATCAGGTCCCTTCCCGGAAATCTGTACGTGCTGCGGTCATAAAGCCTCAGGTCCTCATAAGCCTGGCGGGCTTTCAGTTCGTTCTCGGCTACATAGAGAACTGCTCTCCTGCCTTCAGAAATACCGGAAGCCAGATTCGCTTTCTGAGATTCGATACAGCCTGATATTTCAAGCATACCCTGAGGCTTAGCCGCAAACTCTCTCATCTCACTGAACCCTGCCATAGAGGCAAGCGGCTCAAGTAAGGCTTTCATTCGATTTTTCATAAAATATCTGCGCGAATTTCGTGAAGTGAGAAGTGATATGTGTGTTAAAAATTTGATGCCGGATTGTTCCGCGCTTCCACAATCCGCACCGGTCTCAAAAAAATCAGACCTTTGATGACTCTGTTTTTTCCTCCGGATTAACTTTGCGGTTAAAGGTACTCATGGCCTTGTCCACATCGCCTTCCAGAATCATGGCCACCGCCTCACCTGCTCTTTCGATGGCACCATTTACAGCCGGACGAACCTCTTTGTCGAACGGTGCAAGCACATAATCAGCCAGGTCCCACTTGTCCGGTTTCGCTCCTGTTCCGATGCGGACGCGCATAAATTTATTGGTGCCCAGGCATTGCACAATATTCTTCATACCATTATGGCTGCCCGGACTCCCGCTCTTGCGGACACGGATCTGGCCCGGATCCAGATCAATATCGTCATAGATAACGATCAGTTCTGTCTCCGGGTCAATCTTATAATAATGAACGTATTCCTGAATGGATTCCCCGGATAAGTTCATGTAAGTCATTGGCTTCAGCAGGATCACACTCTGTCCTCCGATCCTGCCTTTGCCGTAAACGCCTTTCATGCTGACCCCGGAAGAGGGAATCCTGTACTTATCAGCCAGATAGCTGATGGCATCAAAGCCCATGTTATGCTTCGTGCCTTCATATTTTTTGCCCGGATTGCCCAGGCCTGCTATTAAATACATAGTTGATACCTGTTAATTAAAGTATACATTTTCGTCCGCCGGAGCCTCGGCGCTCTTGATGCTGATCGCGTGATATACCGGTTCTTCACCGCCGGCTGAAGGAATATACTCAGAATCAACCGTTGCGGTTACTTCTACCCAGCTTCCTTCCACAAGCTGCTTCGCGTTTTTGGAATGGCAGATATAACCGATGTACTGCATATCCTGGGCGCAGCAGGTCATTGCCGAACGCGCAGGTATGAAATATGGCGCGTCTTTTTTTCTGCTCTTCAGGACCTGACCCTTGAAACGGACTTTCCTGCCCTTGTAGCGCTCGGGATGGTCCTGCATATCGACGAAGAATATGCCGTAGTCTACGTCCTCGATTTCGATAACGTCCTGGTTCAGATCGTAAGGAACAGAATCTTCAAAAATATCGACCGGATCTCCTTCCTTATCTATAAACTGAACGTCTGCGGACGGATTGGCGACTTTGATGCTGCGGCGGAAATTTGCCAGAGGCAGGTCTTTCTTTGCCCGGTTGAAGAGAACCAGGTCGGCATTTCTGGCCATCTCCATGAAGAGCGACTTCATGTTGGTCATATAAAGCTGGAAGGTTGAGCAGTCGACAATAACAATCTCCTGCACGATGCCCCAGCCTTCCGGCATCTTCATCTCCTCCAGCTTGGGAAGGCCCCAGAGCGGATTAAATTCGATGATCACGCGCTCCGGTTTGTATTTACGATCCAGCTCGACCAGTTTTTCCGGCGTGAGGTCATCCTCTTCCTCAATCTGTGTTACAAGCGTCGCATATTTGAGAAGATTTTTCGCGTCATATTCTTCTTCGCCCTCCTCGCAGTTTATGAGAAGGGTCGGTTCGTCAATCTGAAAGTAATCCTGGCGGCAGGTAAAATTCAGGAAAGAGGTCTTGCCTGCTTCCAGAAAACCGGTAATCACATATATCGGTACCCGGATATCATCTTCTTCCATTTTTTATGTCTCCTTATCTCTTCCGCTATAATCCCGGTTCATGCATCCTGTAAAAAATGCACAGGCGTTCTTCTTCAGTGAAGGCCGAAAAGTTCAGCCAGCTTGTCTTCCTTCAGCTCGGAACCGATCACACAGATCCTGCCTGTGAACTCAGGCGCACCTTCCCGAACATCCGCTTCACCCGGTACCATATCGAAGTAAATCCAATGACCGTCTGCTCCTTTTACCATGCCCTTGGCGCGAAGGATGATGCCGAAGGTATTGTCCGCGGACAGCTTCTCCAGGATCTCACGAATCTGATCCTGGCTGAAGGTATGAACGGTTTCCTGACCCCAGCTGGTGAATACCTCATCCGCATCATGGCCGTGGTGGTGATGGTGGTGATGATGGCAGCTGCAGTGGTCATGGTCCTCTTCATCGTGATCATGATGGCAGTGGTGATGGTCGTCATCATGATCGTCATCATCGTGGTGGTGATGCTCATGCTCGTCTTCATCATGGTCGTCCTCATCGTGGTCATGATGATGGTGATGTTCATGCTCGTCTTCATCATGGTGATGATGATGCTCATGCTCGTCCTCATCCTCATCTTCATCCGGCTCAGGGAGCTTTGTCAGGTCGATCTTATCGCCTTCCAGAGTAGCCAGCAGCTTCTGACCGCCCAGCTCCTCTACCGGAGTGGTAATGATCGTAGCATCCGGATTCAGTTCCCGGAGCAGCTTCACTGCCTCTTCAATCTTCTCGTCTGTAGCCTTCTCGGTATCTGTACGGCTGAGGATGATCGTTCCGGCGGACTGGACCTGGTTAGAGAAGAATTCGCCGAAGTTCTTCAGATACATCCTGCATTTATTGACGTCAACGACAGTAGCTGCAAAATCCAGTTCCATGTCTGCCTTGTCTTTATTTCTCTCAACCGCATGAATAACATCGGACAGCTTGCCCACGCCGGAAGGCTCGATCAGGACTCTGTCGGGATGATACTTCTCGATAACCTCTCCCAGTGCAGTTCCGAAGTCTCCGACCAGTGAGCAGCAGATGCATCCGGAGTTCATTTCCTTAATCTGGATTCCCGCATCCTTGAGAAAACCTCCATCAATGCCAATCTCTCCGAACTCATTTTCAATCAGGACAATCTGCTGACCCTTTAAAGCGTCCTGCAGAAGTTTGCGGATCAAAGTCGTTTTGCCGGCTCCGAGGAATCCTGAAATCACATCAATTTTTGCAGCCATTGTTGCTTATACCTCCTGAAAAAAATTTTTCCCTGTTATTGAGATTTATATCCATGCTTACTTTACATTTCTCAGCGTACAACTTTTCATTATAAGAGAAAGAAAAAATCCGTGCAAGGTGGGCAGTGTGCCATATGCCACAAATTGCATTTTTCCCAGGGAATTTTTCACAAACACAAATCCCCGGCAAAGCATTTATGCTCTGCCGGGGACCTATTATCATTATACTTCCCTTGCCGAAAGATCCTGATTATTCGTTGCCTTCCATCATGAAGTCAAGCAGCTTCTTGGTATCTTCGGGCTCATAAGCTACAACTTCCATTTCCGGAATCTCAGCATTGCCGAAAACATTTGCCAGGGCTACATACTGGCTCAGCTTGGACTTCAGGTTCAGGCGGTCTCCCTCACCGGTAACCAGTTCTACCTTTCCTTTGCAGGAATCAATAACTTTGAAAAAACCATCTACATCTTTTACATCATAAATTTTCATTTCTAATCCTCTCTTCCGCCCTGTATGGTTTCTTTGCGGATCAAAATTGCTGTCATTTCTTTTCTTTACAGTTATCAGTATATGAAAAATTATAATAGGAAGAAAGTCAAAAAGCTACCCAAATTAGACAAATCTTGCGGATTTTACAATTGCTTAAATATCCCGCCTTCGAAAAACAGCCTGCTCCTTTCGCTTTCTGCGATCGTATTTTCCGGTCTATTATTCCTTCTGGAGTATGTCGGCATATGTGCCCCGGCATACCGAAAGGAGATCATCCGGCGAGAGGCAGAGGGACAGGCCTATTCTTCCTCCACTGACATAAATCCTGTCAAATCCTGCTGCCGTCGCATCGACAACCGTTGGGAACTGCTTCTTCATGCCAATCGGACTACAGCCGCCGCGTACATAACCTGTGATGCCGAGCAGATCCTTGACATGGACCATTTCCAGCGATTTTTCTCCGACCGCTTTCGCAGCTTTTTTAAAATCCACTTCTTCTGCTATGGGGATGACAAGGACATAATAGGAGCCGGTTTTTCCTCTGGTCAGGAGCGTCTTGTAGGAACGTTCGACCGGTGCGCCGGTGGCTTCAGCCATGTGCATGCCATCTATGAATTCTTTGCACTCGTAAGTAACAAAAGTATAAGGGATTTTCCTGCGGTCAAGCTGCCGCATCGCATTTGTTTTTACTTCCTTCGCCATAATGAACCGCTCATTTCTATCACGACTGGAGTTCCTTACCGTTCGCGATAAATCCACGCGCTGCTCCGCAGCTCTCGCATCGCTGCGGAAATTCGTAGAAAGAAATGACCCTTGGCGTGCAAGCACGCCACGCTCATTTCCATTGCGATTGGATTTATCGCTAAAACAAATCCCAGGAGCGGCGTCGTCGCAACACTCCTGGGATAAGTCAGTGCGCCTTCAGGGACTCGAACCCTGGACAAATAGATTAAGAGTCTACTGCTCTACCAACTGAGCTAAAGGCGCATATTCAATTTGCTTTTGCCGTTCGTTTCGAACAAAAACTAGTATACTGAAACGGGCTCTCTCCGTCAAGAACGAATTCAATTATTTTTTTAGGTTTTTTTTACTCTTTTTTTATATTTTTCTCTTATTGTCTGATTTTTTAAACAGATTCTGCCCATCGAAAAGGAGCCGGAACCTTCTGTTCCGACTCCTTGCAAATCTACGTTTCCCGTCTGTTTTTACTTGAGGGCGTTAATCTCTTCTTCGAAGGCTTCCGGTCCTCTTGCGCCTACCATGCTTTTGACTACCTGGCCGTCCTTTATGAACAGGAAAGTCGGGATGGACATGACGCCGTATCTCTGGGCAATATCTCCGCTTTCGTCTACATTCAGCTTGAAGAAGCTGACATCCTCATACTGGCTGGAAAGTCCGTCAATAACCGGAGCCATCATCTTGCAGGGGCCGCACCAGTCCGCATAGAGATCTACTACAGATACACCCTTTGCTCCCAGAACCTTGCTATCAAAATCACTGCTTCCTACTTTTGTAACTGCCATGGGATTATCCTCCTGTCGTATCCGGCAGATTGACTGTCAGTCATCTGCGGCTGTCTTATCTTTCTTTCGATTATATTTTATCAAATATTTCTCTTCTGTCAATCTTTTTTTCTCTTTTTCCGCAAGTATTTTTGCCCCGGTCATGCCTGCTGTTTTTTCTCGGTAAAGCCTTCAATAATCTGGTGAATGGATTTGTGAAGGTAAGGCATGTAGGTTCCCAGATTTACAGGAGATTCGTAGAGAATGCAGCTGAAGCCTGTGGATCCGATCAGTTCAATGATGGTGAAAAGCATCAGTTCCGGCTGTTCGCAGATCAGTCCGTTGTCATTCAGCGCCTTCAGGTATGCCTGGTAAAATTCTCCCAGCGTGACCTCGCCGTCTTCTTCCGAATGCTCTATGGCATGGCGGAAAAGACCCCAGGACAGATTTTTATTAATAAATTTCAGCAGCATCTTGTTGCCGGCAAGATAATTCAGAATATAATCCGCAATGCCGATGATCATCTCTTCGAAGGTCCGGTACTCCGGATGGCGCATGCTGACGACGCGTTGTGCTTCTTCCAGAATCTGTGCAGACTTTCTGGCAATCAGCTGATCTCTCAGATCATATTTATCGTGGAAATATAAATAGAAGGTTCCTTTTGCCAGGCCGGATTTTTTTGAGATATCCGAGATGGTGGTGCTGTTAAACCCTTTGTCCACGAACAGCTCGTATGCCGTCTGTAATAAGGAAGTTCTTTTTGCCTGCTTGTTTGCTTCTACTTTGCCCATACCTGCACCTTCTTGCCTTCGCTGCCCACTGCTGAATCATCCAGCCTTCTGCATTATTTTCGCATATTTGATGTCCCGTGTCGATAAATGTCCTTTTTTTCTTATATATCGAAGCAGCCTCTTTTGAAAAATGACCTTTGCGTCTGCCTAACCTTATCAAAATGCTCTATTCGGGCGCGGCAAATATTGGAAAAACACATTCATGAATATTTTTTGACCGTCGGTCATTTTTGTCAAGTTTGAAAAATGACTAATATTCATTTTCTTAATTGTTTTTATTTTGTAACAATTAAACATTGACCATTGGTCATTTTTGCACTAGCATGGTCTTGCGCCGGACGGAAAGAGCACTCGGATGCCGTCCACATGAGCGTTTTTATATCCGAACCATAACAGGAAGGGAGTTGATTTCATTGGTTAAAGTCGGAAAATGGATTGCCAAAAACAGAATTCTCATTCTGATCCTGGCAATTCTTACTCTGATTCCCAGTACCATCAGCATGATGAAGATGAGAACAAATTACGATGTTCTTACCTATCTGCCGGAAACCCTGGAGACTGTAAAAGGCCAGGACATTATCGTGGATGAGTACGGGATGGGCGGTTTCGCCATGGTCGTCGTCGAGAACAAGGCCATGAAAGATACCGCTGCTCTGGAAAAAGAAATTGAGGCTGTTCCTCATGTAAAGGACGTCCTCTGGTACGACGACGTCGCGGACATCTCACTGCCGGTCAATATGATTCCGGAGGATCTCAGGGACAAGTTCTTCAAAGGAGACGCCACCATGATGCTGGCTCTTCTGGACGATTCCACTTCTTCAGACAATGCCCTGCAGGCAGTCGCCGATATCCGCAAAATCTGCGACGAGGACTGCTACGTCAGCGGCACGACCGCCATCATTGAAGACCTGAAGGAGCTGGCAGACCGCGAGGTCCCGATCTACGTCACCATCGCCGTCGTCCTCTGTCTGATCGCTCTGGAGATTTTTTCCACCAGCTGGATCACACCCTTCCTCTTTCTTTTAAGTATTGGTTTTGCCATTCTCTGGAACATGGGAACCAACCAGATTTTCGGAGAAATTTCCTATATTACAAAGGCAGTTGCCGCCGTCCTTCAGCTGGGCGTTACGACCGACTACTCCATCTTCCTTTTAGGAAGCTATGAGGAGAACAAGAAGCGCTTCCCCGGCGAGAAGAACCGGGCCATGGGACACGCGATCTCCAATACCTTCAAATCCATCATCGGATCTTCCGTAACAACGATTGCAGGATTCATCGCCCTCTGCTTCATGTCCTTCACCCTGGGCCGCGATCTTGGCCTGGTCATGGCAAAAGGCGTCCTCTTCGGCGTGCTTTCCTGTATCACCGTTCTGCCGTCCCTTGTCCTCTTCTTCGACAAGCTGATTGACAAGACGACCCATAAACCGCTGATCCGGAATGTCACGAAACTTTCCGATTTCATTACAAAGCACTACAAGGTATGGCTGGTCCTGTTCCTGGTTGCACTGGTTCCTGCCATCTATGGCAACAGTCACGTACCGGTCTACTACGATATGTCCGCTTCCATGCCGGACAGCCTGCCGTCCAAGATTGCAACCAAAAAGGTCCAGGACGATTTCGGAACTTCTACCATCGAGATGGTCCTTTTTGACAAAAACATCCCGGCCAAGGATAAGAAGGCCATGCTGGACGATATTAATGATACGGACGGCGTCACCTACTGCATCGGCCTGAATTCTCTGATCGATCCTACCCTGCCGGAATCCATGATCCCGGATGACGTGAAGGATATGCTGCAGAGCGATAACTACGAAATGGCTTTCATCAGCACCGAATATTACATCGGTTCCGATGAACTGAACAATCAGGTCACTGAACTCAACAAGATCGTCAAGAGCTATGATTCCTCAGCCATGGTCATCGGTGAAGGGCCTCTGACCAAAGACCTGATGGACGTCACGGACGTAGACTTCCGAAATGTAAATACCGCTTCGATTGGTATCATCTTTGCCATCATCCTGCTGGTATTCAAGTCCATTTCGCTTCCGGTCATCCTGGAGCTGGTCATTGAATTTGCCATCATGGTCAACATGTCAGCTTCCTATTATATGGGATCGACCCTGGTCTTCATCACCAGCATCATCCTGGGTACCGTACAGTTAGGCTCCACCGTCGACTACGCAATCCTGATGACCAACCGTTATCAGAAGGAGCGCCGCCGCGGCAATGACAAGGCAACATCCGTTCGAAATGCACACCGCGCGACCATGCTGTCTATCATTACTTCCGGCGTGGCTTTCTTCTCGGCAACATTCGGCGTAGCGCTTTACACCCAGATTGACGTCATCAAGTCTGTCTGCCTGCTGCTTGCGCGTGGCGCCCTGATCTCGACTCTGGTCGTTATCTTCATCCTGCCGGCTATGTTCATGATCTTCGATAAGCTCATCGTCCATACGACCTTCGACTTCTTCGGCAAGAGAGAGTCAAAAGCCAAAAAGGCGGCAAGAAAGATCCAGGAAAAAAGAGAAGAACGCAAAGCGGCTATGGAAAGCCAGTAATGTTTGAAAAAAGCCTGATTGAAAAGTTTTTTGAATGAAATTTCAAGAATGCTTCGCCAAAAGAAAGGATGCGATTCGTATGAACAGAAATAAAAGAATTCATTCCAATAAGAAAAAATATGCAACCCGCACTGCAGCAATCGGCATGGCTGCCCTGACCGGACTGACGCCGGTTATGGCGACGCCTGTTTTTGCAGCGGACGATGCTGAAGTAACCAAGGACGAAACCGTCTATGTCAATGCCTCCGCCGACGGCAGTGCTTCCGACATCACAGTATCCGATCACCTGTCCGGAAACGTCAGCGGAAAAGTTAAGGATTCTTCCAATCTGAAGGATATTCAGAACGTCAAAGGTGACGAAACCTATTCAGGATCCGGTGACAGCATGACCTGGGAAGGTGCCGGAACCGATATCTACTATCAGGGTACCTCCAGCGCCGATCTTCCGGTCAGCGTCAAGATGACCTATTACCTGGACGGCAAGGAAATCTCTCCGGAAGACCTGGCAGGCAAGTCCGGCAAGGTAAAGATCAAAGTTGAATATATCAACCATACAAAGAAGACGGTAACTATAAACGGCGAGGAAAAAGAGGTCTCCTCTCCCTTCGTCATGATGACCGGAATGATCCTGCCAACGGAAAACTTCACCAACGTAACCGTTGACAACGGCAAGGTCCTGGGAGACGGCTCCCGCAGCATTGTCGTCGGATATGGCATGCCCGGACTGGCTGAAAGCCTGGATCTGGAAGGCATGAAGGATAAGATCACAGACACCGCCGACAGCGTCAAGGACAGCAAGAAAAAGGTAGAGGACGCAAAGGCAGAGTCAGAAGAAGAAGAAAAGGATGACGAGGCTTCTGAAGCTGAGGATGAAGACAATTCCTCCGAAAAAGCTTCTGATGATGACGATACCGATGACGAGGCAAAGCTCGACGACCTCAAGGACAAGCTCGATGACTTCTCTATTCCGGAAGGTTTCGAGGTTGAAGCGGACGTAACCGATTTCAAGCTTGACTCCACCTATACCGTGGCATCCAACGAAAAGCTGGGCGATTACGATATCGATGACATCGACAGCCTGGACGATCTGGACAATGCCATCGCCAGTCTGAAAGACGCAACGGATCAGCTGGTTGACGGATCTCAGGAGCTTGCTGACGGAACCAATACCCTCAATGAGAAATACGCAGAACTCAACGATGGTATTTTTGCCCTGGAAACCGGTTCCGTAACCTTAAAGGACGGCATCAGCCAGTATACGGACGGCGTATCTCAGGTTACAGCAGGAGCCGGAAAACTCAATGACGGCATGCAGACTGCAAACGCCGGGATCAACACTCTTGCCGGCAGCCTTCCGACACTGTCCAGCGGCGTACAGCAGCTTGACAGCGGCGCTTCACAGCTCGCTGAAGGATCGACCGCTCTGAAAAACGGCGTAAACAAATATGTAGACGGAACCCAAGAGTTCGTAGCCGGAACCCAGCAGTATGTAAATTCCGTAAATCAGCTGAACCAGCTGAATGCGGGAATTGCGAATCTCTCAAGCAAGATGAATGATTTTGATGCGAAGCTAAATAACGCGAATAAATCTGCTGCTGCAGTACGTGACAAGGATATAAAAACTACAGAAGAAAATATCGAAAAGCTCAAGAATTATTATATGCAGCTAAATAGTCAGCTTACAGAAACGCAAGCAGAGGACGCGGCAAAGGAAACTGTTTCCAAAGAGACCACTAAACAGCTGCAAGGCCAAATAAGTGCTGCTTCTGACGGAGCAGCCCAGATTATGGACGGTCTTAAAAAACTGGCAGCAAGCGCAAATTCCGGAGCTGAAGTCTCCACTTCTGACCAACCTTTGAATCTGGATTTTACAGAACTAAATTCCCAGATTGATGAAGCCCAGGCAAATAGCGTGAATGCTGCAGATGCCGCTGCCCAGGCTGCTGCAGACGCTGTTGCAGCTAATGTTGCAGCTAATACCAGCACCGTGGATAAAGCTGCTATCAGCCAGCAGATGACCGCTCAGGCAACGCAGCAGGCAACAGACCAGACTAACGCAGCATTAGCCGCCGCTCAGGCAAGTGTAAATGCTGCCCTTACTGCTGAGCAGGCAAAGGGAGATGCTGCAGATCAAAATATTATCGCTTCTCTTCAGGCAGCACAGGCTGCTTTGAATCCGACGACAGTAAATGTCAATATTTCGGCAGATTCCA
This sequence comes from Eubacterium sp., assembly GCA_036308545.1. Classification (GTDB taxonomy): domain Bacteria; phylum Bacillota; class Clostridia; order Lachnospirales; family Lachnospiraceae; genus Bilifractor. The sequence goes on from JAXJVN010000005.1 coordinate 92,988, forward strand.
TTCCGGATTCCGGCTCCATTGATACTGAAGCGGTAAAGGCAAGCGTAAAGGATGCGGTTTCCAGCCAGCTGAATACAGCAGGAAATTATGACGAGATCCGTACCTCCGTACAGGAACTGCAGGCAGGAGCATCTGCCGCTGCTTCTTCCACGTCTCAGCAGAAGTCTTCCTCTGAAGATGCTTCTACTGCGAATGCAAGTGCCTTGCAGCAGACAATGACAGCCGCTTCCAGCCTTCAAAATGAACTAAATACAATGAAAGAACTGCTTAACAGCAATCACACTTATGCTGACACAGCAACCAAAGCACTTTCCACAATTGAAGGCGGGTTCCCGATGACGGTTGACCCAAAATACAGTTCAGTCCCGGCAATTAAGCAGGCTAATGCTCTTCAGGAACAGATTGCTGCTCTTAATGCCCAGGCAAGCAGCCTTTCCGCTAACTACAGTATAGCAATGCAGGGAGTTCTGGCACAGGGCGGTCAGAAGCTTATGGATGCTTCCGCCGGTCTGACAGATCCGACAGCCGTTGCTGCCCTGAAGGGCGGCGCTGCCGGTGTAGAAAGCGGAGCGAAACAGCTTTCTGCCGGATTGTCTCAGCTTAACAGCAACTCTGCGAAGCTGATTGCCGGTGTATCCCAGCTGCAGAACGGTTCTCAGCAGCTTGCTGACGGCAGCCGCAGCCTGCTGGCAGGACTTCTCAAGCTGAACAGCAATTCCGCTGCCCTCAAGGATGGCTCTTCCAGGCTTTCCGACGGTCTTACCACAGCGGCAGACGGCAGCAGGCAGGTATCTGATGGAATCAGCGAGCTGAACGACGGTGCAGAAAAGCTGGCTGACGGAACTCTGAAATACAAGGAAAGCGGAATCGACGTCCTTACCGATACGCTTGATGATACTATTGGAAACTTCAAGGATATCAAGGCAAACCTGGATGCGGTCGTTTCCGATGACGCCCAGTATACCAACTACAGCGGCGCAGCAGACGGCATGAAGACTTCTGTCAAGTTCATCATCGCTACAGACGCTGTTAAAGTTCCTGATAAAGAATAATCTTCAGGAATCTTTTCAATAAGCTTACCGGTTTATCTAGTGAGAATTCCGAAACGGAGCCGAGCGGATAGGTACTCGTTCCTTTCGGATGCAAGTACTTATTACATAAAGTGTCACTTTTACCGGAGCAGGTCGCGGCAGATGCTGTCCCAGCCGAGGCGGTCTATAGTGTCGGCCAGGCGTTCGCCCTGGATTCCTTTGTCTCGGAAGAGTACCAGGATCTTTTCTACCATATCAGAGACTTCCTCTTCCGTGGAGAATGTGACGGGAAGTTCTCTGCCACGCTCAACCTTATGGCCGGACTGGCCGCCGATGCGGATGCGGTAGCCATCCCGGAACCGGTCCAATACGCCAAAAGCACATTTGTCTTTGCATCTGCCGCAGCTGATGCAGGTTTCTTCATTGATATAGAGTTTTCCTTCTTCGATACAGGGCTGGCTATGTCCATTCTCCTGACAGTCTGCCGTTTGATCTTCTGCTGCAGTTCCAGCTTTCAAAAGTTTACTGACGGTTTCGCCCGTCAGTTTTGCTGCCGCGTGGGTCTTCCGGCAGGCTTTTTCTACCTGGCAGATGGTGCAGGATTGGCATTTGTCGTAATCCGGCAGGGGTGTACGGATGCCGATGATGCCCACGTCGTTGAGGTCGGCCTTGGCGCAATTATTAGGACAGCCGCTGATTCCGATTTTGAATTTTTGGGGAAGTTCTACTCCGGCCCAGCCGGTGAAAAAATGGTCGAACTGCTTCTCAGAAAGGGAATCCGTGTCGATGAGCCCGTTTTTGCAGGTAGTTCCCATGCAGGCCGTTACGGGACGGACCAGCATGTCCGAGCTGTCAGCCATGAGGCCGTAACCCTCCAGAAATTTCAGTACCCGGTCAAGCTTATCCTCCGGAATGCCTTCTACGGATACGATCTGCCGGGGCGTTATCTTAACCTGGCCAGTGCCATATTTTTCCGCCGCCTCAGACAGGGCGGAAAGCTGGCGGGCGGAAAGCTTTCCATTTCTGGTGATCAGCCAGATATTATAAATATGTTCAAAGCGGTAGTCTTGCATGCAGCCGCGCTTCTTCCATTCGGCACTTTTACTGTTCAGTTTCTTTTCCATATCAAATATTATCTTAATCTCCATTCCGCCTTCGGCCGGTGACACAAATAGCTGTGAAACGATTATTTTTCACACTGCTTCCACTCTGAAAAATAATTTTTCTTTTACTATGCAATAGAATGACTTTATCACATTTTTCTATCCGGCAGGATGTGCGAAAGCAACGGGCGGGAGGTGGCAAAGTGCCTGTCACTTTGCCACCTCCCTGCTATCGGTTCATTTCTACTTGACGTAGCCAAATGACATGCTAGAATAGGTTTGAATTTAATAATCTTGCTGGGGGAGCAACCGCTGAGAGTGCAGCTTTTTTAATTTAGCTGCTGACCCTTTTACCTGACCCGGATAATGCCGGCGTAGGGAAGCTTTATTGAAAAACGTTGTTCCTGCATTCTGTAAATAAAAGCCATTACAGACTGCAGGAATAGTTTTTCCGTATGTTGTCCTCCTGCACTAAGAAAAGGGGGACTTTTTTTATGAGGAACATGAAAACAAGAGCTCTTGTCGAAGGTGCCATCATGGTAGCGCTCGCAACCGCGCTCAGCTACGTCAAGCTGTTCGAGCTGCCTCAAGGCGGAAGCGTCTGCATCGGCATGCTGCCTATCTTCTTTTACTGCATCCGCTGGGGAGCAAAGAACGGGTTTATGGCCAGCTTTGCTTACGGACTGCTTCAGCTGATCTTCGACGGCGCTTATGCCTGGGGACCGACCTCCATGCTGCTGGACTACCTGATCGCCTTCAGCGTTCTGGGCGTATGCGGCTTCTTCAAAGGTCAGAAGGGCGGAATTTATATCGGAACCGTCGTCGGCTGCATCTGCCGTTTCATCATTCACTTCATCAGCGGCGTGACCATTTACCGCATCTATGAGCCGACCGAGCTCTTCAACCACAGCTTCACAAATCCCTGGATCTATTCCCTGGCTTACAATGGAAGCTACGTCGCCATCGATATGATCCTCTGCCTGATCGTCTTCGCCCTGATCAGCAAGCCGCTCGGAAAGTACCTCAAAGGTGCCGACCTGAAAGCAGCCTGAGGTAGCAAAGTGACATTGAGTCGCGCGCACCGCGGGCACCAGTGCCTTGCGCACCGCGCACGGAAGCGGCACATTGCCACATAACCCTCACTCCATATGGTTCATACATAAGAAAAGCTCCCGCGAAGGCGGGGGCTTTTCTTTTTCGTATCTCTTCGTCGTCCCTTTCCATCTCACATCGGCCAAAATATTCCGAAAGCAGTTTTTTTTACTTGTATTTTATTGAATTTTCTCCTTCTCCTGCTACAATTATAGATATACAGCTGTTTCACCTTCCTTCTATATATGAAAGAAAGTGATAAAAAATAACGATTTCAAGAATCGGTTTTCATGTTCGAAAAGCGAGGAATCTCTGTGAAAAAACGCGTCTTATCTTTAATCTGTGCTGCTGCCCTTTTTGTGACAGGATGCAGTTCTGCTTCATCCGGAAAAACCGGCTCTATTGAAAAAAACGATCCTCTTAAAGAAGAAAGTATAAGTTCATCTTCTTCCAGTGAAGCCGCTGCCGTTTCTTCCGAATCTGAGAGTACTGTTTCCGCGTTCTCGGAAAGCCCCGCAGAATCTCTTTATACCTTCCAGCTTGAAACGCTTGCCTTCCAGGTTCCGCAGGATTTCTGGGGCGACCCGGTAAGCGGAGGGGATGACCTGACCTTCTTCTATCATTATGAAAATGATGAGAGCGAAATGGCCATGCTCCAGTTCCAGTCTCAGGACGCACAGGGACTCACCGCCGATGAATTCAAGGACATGAAGGATGATATTGCCGAAGGTTTTGCACAGGGCATGGAAAGCGACGGAACCATTACCGGGACGGACACTTCTGAAGTGGAAGACCGTGAGTTGGGCGGCCTGCCCGGAGTTTACTTTACTGCGGGAGCTGATTATTCCGGCGTTCCGCTGTCATGCGATGTCTACCTGGCTATTGATGAATCCGCAGACAAGATGCTTGCTGCTGCCTATTTTAAGACTTCCGGGATCAGTTCGGAAACCGACGATAACTGGAAAAATATTATTGATACCGCTCTTCCCGCCGACCAGGTAACCATCTCCACCCCTGCACCTTCCGATGATTCTGATGATTCGGATGATGAATCAGATTCTTCCGACTCTGAAAAAGAGGGCACCAATGATGACAAGGATGCAGCTCTTGAAGAAGCAAAGACGACACTGGAGTATTCCAGCTATTCCCATGACGGTCTTGTTGAGTATCTGCAGTATGCCGGTTATACGCACGAAGCAGCCGTCTATGCGGCGGACAACGTCGGCGCAGACTGGAAAGAAGAGGCTCTGGAATCCGCTGAGGACTATGTCGAATACAGCAGTATGTCCGAATCCAATCTGAAAGAGATGCTTGAATTCGAAGAATTCACAGCCGACGAAGTCAGCTACGCCATGGACAATATCCAGGTTGACTATAATGCCGAAGCCAAAGAAGACCTCCAGTCCTGGAAGGATTATGATTCCTCTATGTCCGATGATAAAATCCGCGAAATGATGGAACTGGATGGATTCACCGACGAGCAGATCGACGCTGCAATGGCCGGATGAGACACTTCGGCTGATATAAACCTTACTTGAAAAGCCTCCGCGCATGCGGGGGCTTTTCTTTAAATGCGGACTCTTCGATTTGAACAGGTACTCGTTTCATTCGGGTACACGTACTTATAATTTCATCGACAACCCAATCCTCTGCTTCTTGACGTCTACGCTTAAGACCTTAACCTGCACGACGTCGCCTACCTTGACGACTTCGAGCGGGTGCTTGATCCTCTTTTTACTCATCTGTGAAATGTGGACCAGGCCGTCCTGATGGACGCCGATATCTACAAAGGCACCGAAGTCTACAATATTCCGGACCGTTCCTTTGAGGATCATTCCTTCTTTTAAATCTTCTATCTTGAGAACGTCGCTCCTTAAGATTGGAAGAGGCTTTTCATCACGGGGGTCGCGTCCCGGCGCTTCGAGTTCTTTTACAATGTCGCGAAGGGTCGGCTCACCGATTCCCAGCTCCTCTGCAGTTTCTGCATAATCACTTATATGGAAGACAGAAGGTCCATTGAGGATGTCTTCCGGTTTTTCTTTCATCTCCTGCAAAAACTTTCTGGCTGCGTCGTAGCTTTCAGGATGAATGCCGGTGGAGTCGAGCGGCTCCTTTCCGCCGCGGATGCGAAGGAAGCCTGCGCACTGCTCATAAGCTTTTGGTCCCAGCTTAGCCACCTTTAAGAGGTCGCGTCTGGAATTGAAGCGGCCGTTTTCGTCCCGCCAGGCAACGATGTTTTTTGCCACAGGCTTGGAGATGCCGGAGATATATTCCAGAAGGGAAACGGATGCCGTATTAAGGTCCACGCCGACCTTGTTGACGCAGTCCTCCACGACACCGGACAGGGCTTCACCCAGCTTCTTCTGGTTCATATCGTGCTGGTACTGGCCTACTCCAATGGACTTGGGATCAATTTTTACAAGTTCAGCAAGCGGATCCTGCAGTCTTCTGGCTATGGATGCCGCGCTTCTCTGTCCCACATCAAAGTTGGGAAATTCTTCCGTCGCCAGCTTGCTGGCGGAATAAACGGAGGCGCCTGCCTCGTTGGTGATAAAATAATAAACCTGCTCCGGAATTTCCTTCAAAACTTCGGCTATAAACTGTTCGGACTCGCGGGACGCGGTCCCGTTTCCTACGGACAGGACGTTGACGTGATATTTGCGGATCAGCTCCAGCATTTTCGCCTTGGCTGCCGCCTGCTTGGCCGGTGTGGTCGGAGCAGTCGGATAAATGACCGCCGTATCCAGAACCTTGCCGGTCGCGTCAACGACTGCCAGCTTGCAGCCGGTACGAAAGGCCGGGTCCCAGCCCATGACGACCTGTCCTTCCAGCGGCCTGCCCATGAGCAGCTGTTCCAGGTTCTTTTTAAAAACAATGATGGCCCCGTCTTCTGCTTTCTCCGTCAGTTCATTCCGCACTTCCCGTTCGATTGCCGGAGCGATCAGGCGGTTATAGGCGTCACGGACTGCCGCCCGGATGACCGGAGTCGTATATTTATTGACATAGACGACGTTTTTTCCTGTTTTGCGTCCTTCCTTTGGCATCAGAGGTGCCTCATGCGCCTCAAGAACCTGGCTTTCCAGGTAGCGGTAGACTTGTTCCGGGTCAACTTCAATTTTTACGATCAGAACTTTCTCGGCCTCGCCGCGGTTCACTGCCAGGACCTGATAGCCGGAAATTTTTGAAAGGGCAGAGCTGAAATCATAGTAGGTCTCGTAAACGCCTTTCTCATCCGCCTTTTCGTCTTTCACTTTGGAAGTCAGAAGCCCCGTGCGATGCGTGTAATTGCGGATGCCTCTGCGATAGTCCGCATTGTCCGAAATTTCCTCCGCAATAATATCAGCGGCGCCTTCCAGCGCTTCCTTTATATTGGAAACTTCCTTTTTCGCATCGACGTATTTCTTAGCCTCATCTTCGAGCGGATGGTCAATGTTCTGGGCCATGATCGTTTTTGCCAGCGGCTCCAGCCCCTTTTCCTTCGCAATGGTCGCGCGGGTCCTTCTCTTGGGACGATACGGGCGGTAAATATCATCCAGAACCGCCTGGGTCTCAGCCTTCTCAATCTGAGATTTCAGTTCTGCCGTCAGTTTTCCCTGCTCTTCGATGGAGGAGAGTACAGACTGCTTCTTCTCTTCCAGATTCCGCAGATAAACAAGCCGCTCGTAAAGAGTGCGGAGCTGCTCGTCGTCCAGAGTTCCGGTCTTCTCCTTGCGGTAGCGGGCAATGAAGGGAATGGTATTGCCCTCGTCGATCAGTTCGACGGCAGCCTTCACCCGCCACTCTGCTACATTCAGTTCCTCTGCGATTTTTTTTGTGATATTCATGTCACACTTTTCCTTGTCTCTGTTTTTTGCTGTCGTAAAAATATATCCGGTCAGAATGCCGGCGCCCTGACCCTGTCAGTTTTCCGGGAACATCGGAAAGCCTGCATGACCGGTTACTTTCTAAGATACCACAAAGCATCTGCTGATGGAAGGATGCCGGTCGCTGTCGCCTTGTCCTCTCCTGCCGGGGATCAAAAAGGGGCCTGCCACATTCCTGCAGGGACATTTTTTTATATTTGGCGGATCATTTTTATAATCAATGTGGAACTGTTTTTTGAATTTTGAAAAAAAACGCAAAATTTTACGGAAAAGCCTTCATCTTAGGCTATTTTAATATTGACTACTTCTTGAACGCCATGTAAAATAACTTTATATTTTTTGTAACGTTATGATATGTCGTGCCGTTTGAATCCGAAGACGAATCCAGGGACATGAGGTACTTTTTTTTAGCGCACCGCTCGAAAAGGTGTGTGAGGTGCTTCATGTCTTTTTAATCGCCCGGCTTGAAGTGCTGCAGAAAACGCTTCCTGTTTTTTAAACGGCGGACATGGGGGAGAAACATTATGAATCCAAGGACACTGAAGTACATTATCAAGCGTATTATCTTCGCCGTCTTCACGGTATGGGTCGTTATTACGCTTACCTTTTTTATCATGCACGCCATCCCCGGCGGACCCTTCACAAGTGAGAAGGCTGTTTCCGCCGCGGTCCAGAAGGCTATGGAAGAGAAATACGGACTGGATAAGCCGCTCTTCGTACAGTACCTTACCTATCTCAATGACGTCGTCCATTTCCGTTTCGGACCTTCTCTGAAGCAGCGCGGTCAGATGGTCATTGATATCATCATGAACGGCATGAAGGTTTCCGCCAAGCTCGGACTGATCGCCGCAGGAATCGCTACCGTAATCGGAACCGTACTCGGCTCTATTGCAGCGCTCCGCCGCAATACCGTTTTTGACCGGATCATTATGGTCATTACGACTGCATTCGTATCGATGCCTTCTTTTATCATCGGCACTCTGCTGCTGATCGCCTTCGCGGTAAAAGCGCACGTGTTCCCGGCTAACGGCTCCACAGCCGCGGGTCTGATCCTGCCCATTATCACCCTGACGCTTTATCCTATGTCCTATATCACCAGGCTGACGCGTTCTTCCATGCTGGATGTCCTTGGTCAGGATTATATCCGGACCGCAAAGGCAAAGGGTGTATCCAGGAATAAGATCATCTTCGGACATGCCCTGAAAAATGCTCTGATCCCCGTTATCACGTATCTCGGACCTGAAATCGCCTATATTACAACCGGATCTCTGGTCGTCGAACAGATTTTCGCTGTTCCCGGCATCGGCCGCGCCTTCGTCAACAGTATCACGGGGCGTGATTATCCACTGATCATGGGGACGACGATCGTACTGGCAACTCTCATCGTTGTGATGAACCTTGTCAGTGATCTGCTTTACAAGGTCGTTGATCCGAGAATTAAGTTTGAATAAGGAGCATAAGAGGAAATCATCATGAGTAAAGAACCTTCTAAATTTTCCATGCACGTAAAGATGGAAGATTTTATACCCGCAACACCGGAAGAAAAAGCTTACATGGTACAGATGCGCCCCTCCTCTACCGCTTTCAAGGACGGTATGAAGAGACTCAAGAAAAACAAGGTCGCCATGGTCAGCATGGTCATTATTATCATCATCGCCCTGTCGGCCATCTTTATTCCCATGTTCTGGCCTTACAAATATGAACAGATGCTGGGCATGCAGCCCGGCAAGCCGGTAGACGCGTCCTTCAACAACCTGCGTCCCTTCGCCTACTCTGCAACAGAGCAGGCAGCAAGAGCAGCCGGCCAGAAGATCGTTCCCCATATTTTCGGAACAGACAATCAGGGCCGTGACTACTTCATCCGCGTCGTATACGGAACCCGCATTTCTCTGGCAGTCGGACTGTTCGCTTCCCTGATCGTCCTGATCATCGGACTGATCATCGGATCTATCTCCGGCTATGTAGGCGGAAAGGTCGATATGGTCATCATGCGTATCGTCGACGTAATCTATTCCCTGCCGGATATGCTGATGGTTATCCTGCTGGCCACCGTACTCAAGCAGGTAATCGGCAATAAGCTGGATGGAACCGCCCTTGCCAAGATCGGGTCCAACATCATCTCGCTCTTCATTATTTTTGCCCTTCTTTACTGGGTATCTATGGCAAGACTGATCCGCGGACAGATCCTGTCCTTAAGAGAACAGGAATACGTCCTGGCTGCCCAGGCAGCAGGCGCAAAGGGCGGATGGATCATCCGCAAGCATCTGCTTCCCAACTGTATCTCCGTTATTGTTATCTCGACGGCACTGCAGATTCCGTCCGCAATCTTCACAGAAAGCTACCTGTCCTTCCTGGGGCTTGGCGTTAACGCTCCTATGCCTTCGCTTGGATCTCTGGCTTCCGATGCTTTGAACGGCATCTCTTCTTATGCATTCCGTCTTGTTATTCCTGCCGTCGTTATTTCACTGATCGTACTTTCCCTGAACCTGTTCGGCGACGGACTTAGGGATGCTTTCGATCCCAAACTGAACAGTTAATCGAAAGGGAAAGGAGAAAACATGCGCTTATTAGAGGTCAGAGACCTTCATACATCATTTTTTACCGATGCCGGCGAAGTAAAAGCCGTCAACGGCATGTCCTTTAATCTGGACACCGGGAAAGTTCTGGGAATTGTCGGGGAATCCGGTTCCGGTAAATCCGTTACCGCTTATTCCATCATGCAGATCTTAGCCGGTACCGGAAAAATTGTTTCCGGCTCCATCAAATTTAACGGACAGGAGCTGGTCGGAATTCCCGAAGCAAAGATGAAGGAGATTCGTGGAAATAAGATTTCTATTATTTTCCAGGATCCCATGACTTCCCTGAATCCGACTTATACTATCGGCCATCAGCTGATGGAAGCGATCCTGCTTCACACGGACCGCAACAAAGAGCAGGCAAAAGAGCGTGCGATTGAGATGCTCCGCCTGGTCAACGTAAACGAACCGGAAAAGCGAATGAACCAGTATCCATATGAGTTCTCAGGAGGCATGCGCCAGCGTGTTATGATCGCCATGGCCCTGGCCTGCGAACCGGATATCCTGATTGCCGACGAGCCGACGACCGCCCTGGACGTTACCATTCAGGCCGGTATTCTGGAACTTATGAAAAACATCCAGAAGGAACTGGGCATGGCCATCATTCTGATCACCCACGACCTGGGCGTCGTTGCTCAGATGTGTGACGAGATTATCGTTATGTACGCCGGTTCCATCTGCGAACAGGGTACGGCAGATGAAATCTTCTACAACCCCTGCCACGAGTATACCAAAGGCCTGCTGCGTTCTATTCCGACCTCCGCTAATAACGGAGAAAAGCTGCAGCCTATTACCGGAACTCCCATCGACCTTCTGAATATGCCCAAAGGCTGCCCCTTTGCACCCCGCTGCGACGCTGCCATGAAGATCTGTATCCGCGAACGCGCGGAGCGTATGGAGATCAATGAAAATCATGCGGCCGCGTGCTGGATGAACGTGAAAAAGCTGGCAGAAGAAGAAAAAGGGGGTGAAAAACAGTGAGTGACGAAAGACAGAACCTGCAGAATCCGGAAACCAAAACAGAATCCGAAGACGCTCTGGTAGAGGTCAGAGGTCTGAAAAAATATTTCAACATCAGCACCGGATTCTTCTCATCCCTGCCTCTGAAGGCTGTAGATGATATTTCCTTTAAAATCAAAAAAGGTGAGACGCTCGGTCTGGTAGGAGAGTCCGGCTGCGGCAAAACAACTGCCGGCCGTACCATTCTCCACCTCTATGAGCCCACTGCCGGACAGGTTATCTTCCACGGCAAGGAAATCAAGACCAAGGCCGACCTCAAGGAGTTCCGTACCAGGGCTACCATGGTTTTTCAGGATCCTTATTCCTCTCTGGATCCCCGTATGACCGTCGCTGATATTATCGGAGAGCCCCTGGACGTCCATCACCTCTACTCTTCTCAGAAAGAGAGACGCGACCGGATTCTGGAACTGATGGGCCATGTAGGCCTGAACTCCGAGCATGCCGCCCGTTATGCTCATGAATTCTCAGGCGGCCAGAGACAGCGAGTCGGAATCGCAAGGGCACTGGCAGTCAATCCGGAATTCATCGTCTGCGACGAGCCGGTTTCCGCTCTGGACGTTTCCATTCAGGCGCAGGTCATCAACATGTTCGATGAGCTGCAGGATAAGCTGAACCTGACTTACCTTTTCATCGCTCATGACCTTCTGGTCGTCCGCCATATTTCGGACCGTATCGCCGTTATGTACCTGGGCAGAATGGTAGAGTTAGGAGACGCGGACGAAATTACCGAACGCCCGCTTCACCCCTATACCAAAGCCCTGATGTCCGCTGTACCGGTTCCGGATCCCAAAACCGCAAGGGCCAGCAAGCGGATCGAGCTTACAGGAGAGATTCCCAGCCCTCTGCATGCGCCGAGCGGCTGTCCTTTCCACACCAGATGCCCTTACTGCAAGGATATCTGTAAGGAACAGGCTCCTGAATTCAAGGAAGTCGAGACCGGACGCTGGGCTGCCTGCCACAGAGTCGCCGAAATTAACGGATAAACCGGGATCTAATCTGCCGGACATGCTCCGTCAGAATGATCATAAATAGATTTCGGAGAACCGATCGGATTTCCGGAATCTGCAGCAGACTTTTCAGAATACGGTTGAGTTCCGAAGGGTCTGCACCGGACTTATGGAGAAACTGTTTTTTCCATGGTCTGTAAATTGTAACAGTAGGAAAGGAGAAAATTATGAAAAAGAAAATCATGTCTCTGCTGCTCTGCGGCATTACCGCAGTCAGCATGACAGCCTGCGGTGATTCCGGTCAGAACCCGGATGCAGCCGCAAGTTCTGCTGCTTCCGCAGCTTCCGCATCCAATGCAGTATCTTCCGCCAGCGGCGCTGAAGAAGCTCCCGCTGCTGATACCACCGCTGCCGCTTCCACAGACGGTCTGAACGTCTGCCTGGCTTCTGAGCCTGCTACTCTGGACCCGGCACTGAACAGTGCTGTCGACGGCGCTACCATGATCGCTCACCTGTTCTCCGGCCTCGCTAAATGGCAGCAGGCAGATGACGGTCAGCTTGAGATCGTCGCTGACGAAGCTACCGAGCTTCCGGAAGGCGTTGTAAACGACGACGGAACCGTTACTTACACCTACACTCTTCGTGACGGACTGAAATGGTCCGACGGACAGGATGTAAAGGCAAGCGACTATGTATTCGCATGGAACAGAGCTGCTGCTCCGGCAACTGCTTCTGACTACGGCTACATGTTCGAAGTCGTAGACGGCTACGATGAAGTCTGGGATGTAGACGACGAAGGCAACCAGAAGAATCCTGACGCCAAACTGAACGTCGAAGCTCCGGATGACAAGACTCTTGTAGTTACCATCAAGAATGAGATTCCTTACTGGAACGAGCTCCTTGCATTCCCGACCTATATGCCGGTTCGTGAGGATGTCGTATCCGATGAGAGCTGGGCTACCGATCCTTCTACCTATGTAGGAAACGGACCGTACGTCATCTCTTCCTGGGAGCACAACAGTCTGATCACTCTTACAAAGAATGATAACTATGTAGACGCTGATCAGATTACTATGCCGTCCATCAACTTCTATCTGTCTGATGATTCCAACAACATGCTGACCAACTTTGAGAACGGCGACTGGCAGTTCATCGACGATGTTCCGACCAACGAAATCGCCAACCTCAAGACTCAGTATCCGGATGCTTTCAAGGTAGAAGGACAGCTTGGTACCTATTATATCTGCTGGAACGTAAATGAGGATCTGCTTCCGGAAGGTTCCGGCCTGACCGGCGTTGATGCTGAGAAAGCACGCGAGGAGATCCGCAACGCACTGGCTCTGCTTCTTGACCGCAACTACATCTGCGAGAGCATTGCCCAGGGCGGACAGGTTCCTGCTTCCTCCTTCGTAGCAATGGGTCTGACTGATGCTGACGGTTCTCAGTTCTATGAGAATGCAGGCAGCAGCGACGATTATGTAGGATACTACAACGTAGCTGCAGACGCTCTTCAGTCTAACTATGATTCCGCAATCGAAACTCTGAAGAAATATTATGAGTGGGACGACGCTTCCTCTAAGTTCACTAATGTTCCGACCCTGACCTACCTCTACAACACCAGCGACAGCCACAAAGCAATTGCTGAGTATGTACAGAGCGCATTCGCAGGCATCGGCATCACCATGAACCTGGAGAACCAGGAGTGGGCAACCTTCCTCGAGACCAGAAAGAACGGCGACTTCTCTGTTGCTCGTAACGGCTGGCTCGGCGATTACAATGACCCGATCTCCTTCCTGGATATGTGGACCACTGATTCCGGCAACAACGACGTTCAGCTCGGCAAGGGCGACAACGCTTCCATGGCAGCATACAGCCTTGACCTGACCGACCTCGGATATGATACCAAGGTTGAGAACGGAACCTGGGCAGATACCTATGACGTTCTGATCCAGGATATCAAGACCTGCACGGACAAGGATACCCGTTACGCTCTGATGCACAAGGCAGAAGACCTCCTGATGAGCACCGGAACCATCTGCCCGCTGTACTACTACACCGATCTGTACATGATCGATCCTTCTGTTAAAGGATTCTTCTCCAGCCCGCTGGGCTACAAGTACTTCATGTACACCACCATCGAGTAATCTTTTTGAGGTGGCAAAGTGACAGGTACTTTGCCACCTTCAAAGGCACAAGAAAAGCCTCCGCATTTCAACCGATGCGGAGGCTTTTTTCTATGTTCGGAGAGTGCCGGACCAGCAGAGGCGATTCTTTCCGCTTCCTCTGGCTGAGGTGGCAAAGTGCCTGTCACTTTGCCAC
>JAXJVN010000006.1:0-4516 GCA_036308545.1 Eubacterium sp.
GAAAGAATTCGAACAGGTATGGTACCTGCCCAAGAAGCATTCCGAGTTTGACGAGACGGTCAAGCAGGTGCAGCTCTTTAACCGCAGGCAGATTATGCCCTTTCAGATCCTCCTCTTGTCTTTTGCTCCCAACTTCCGACATTTTCTGCACAGACAGAGCGTTTTTCATGCACCCTACTGGTCCTGCTTCGATGCCATGTGCGGAATCAGGAGCCGCAGCGTAGCAGTTTTTTCCATGAATGAGGTCCTGTGGCCGGAGGACGTCGAATTTATCCATTCCCCCTTCTGTGTAATCGTGCGGCGCAAAGGCGCTCTATTTGCCCAGGTCGATTTCGGGGAAGACGGCAATATGATCCGTCTGGACCAGTACCGGAACGGTCAGATCAGCCGCCGCAGTCTGTTTGATGACAGAGGCTTCATTTCCTGCTGTACCTTTTATGAAAACGGCGTGCCGAAACGGGAAGAATACTACAATGAACAGAAGGTCTGGAAGCTCAGAAGAGACCTGGCGGACGGACATGTGGAGATCAATCCCCGGGAAAACTTTTATCTGATGAACCGGGGAGGGGAGAACCGCAGGGTTCCTTATAAAAGGCTGGTCTATAGCAGCATGAAAGAAGTGATCGGCGAGGTCTCTGCCGCTTTTCTTCTTGGAACGGACCCGTCGGATATTTTCTGTGCGGCTGCTGACCGCCTCCACAATGGGCTGCTTCATTCCCTGCTTGACAAGCGGAAGCTGATCCTGACTTTTTTCGCCGGCCGCCTGATGCCGGAGACGCTGAAGGATGACGAACGCAAACAGACAGAAGCGTTCCTGGAGTCTGCCGCTTACATCGTGGCGGATTCGGCCGACAGCGTCCGGCGGATCGAGAGATTAGCCGGAAGGAAATATGATCACCTGACCGATATCACCCCTTACGATACGAGAGTAGATTTCGGTATCAGCACTCAGCTTTCCGTTCAGAAGATCCTGCTTCCGTCAGATAGGATCCGGGAGGAGACCCTTGCGGAGCTCGTACCGGTCCTTGCGGAATACATGGGAAAAAACAAGGACGCGCGCGTTCATCTCTTCACCAGGTCTGCGAATTATAACCGGCGGAGCCAGCTGCTTGAAGCGGTGCAAAGAAGCCTTGCGGATGCGGGCTTTGACCCGGCTATGGCCAGAGACGAGCGGGGAAAAAGTCAGAAAGACGGACTGCAGAAGGAAGAAGAGGAGACTCCTGTTCTGTTCTTCGTAGACCAGTGCGTGGACGAGATGGATGTCAGCCGCTGTATGAAGGAAGTCCGGATCATTGTCGATCTTTCGGAAGAACCGGATCTTTTTCTGCAGATTTCCGCTGTCAGCATGGGGATTCCCCAGATTGGCAGGACAGAGAACCAATATCTGGTACACGGGGAGAACGGCATGGTCATCCGCCGGGCAGCTGAGCTCCCCGAACTTTTAGCCTATTATCTGGAGAATCTGAGTAACTGGAACAGCGCCATGATCGCTTCCTATGAAATTGGAAAAAAATACACGACCGATCAGCTTGTCGCAAAATGGAGAGGAGTCCTGAAAGCCATTGAATAATGTCAGAGTCCTGCAGCTGGGCGGACAGGACCTCAGAGAACGATACAGCATTCCGGAAGAAGCGGAATGGTTCTTTGAACCGGATGTCACAAGCGAAGAAAAAGAATATGATCTGGCCATCCTGGCACGCTGCGTCTCAGCAGAGGAGGCAGCTGCGCTCAGAAAACTTCTCAGGTGCCGGTGTCTTTATGTAACGGAGGAGCTTGCAGTTGACGGCCTGACGCTGAACCTGCTCGCAGAAAAGCGCGCGGAAGCGCTCCGGGAAGACGAATGGAAATCGTTTTTGCGGGATTCGCTTCCTCTCTTTTACCCCTACTCTTACGGGGAAAAATTTTCCCCACAGAGTCTCGTCATCGCGGATGGCTTTAAGGGAGACGTCTCCTGGCATGGTTATACGGACGTAACCCTGTCCGGGAGCTTTGGAGAAGAGATGACAGAAGTCGCTTTCTGGGCCGGATCCATCCCCCTGACGCGCTCCCAGCCTCTGGACCTGTATCTGGAATTTGGTGCGGAGGGAGTGGAGATCAGCCTCCGGGTCATACAGTTTGTCAGCGGGGCGGTATCAGAGATCCAGAAGGAATGGCTTTTCAGTCAGGACCAGCTGAAGAATCCCGTTACGGTAGAAAACCGGGACGCGGACGGATCGCTCTTCCTCTCTCTTCTGGCAAAGGGAACCGGGACACTCAAGATCAGGGAGCTTCATGACCGCTATTCCAGAAAAGAACTGGGGACCTTCCTGCCCGGTGGCGAGCGCTACGCCGATTCCGACGGAGAGGAAGTTTTTGCATATTTTGACCCCGGTGACCGCAAGCCTCCGCTCTGCGTCTACTTCTCCGGATACAAAACCCAGGAAGGCTTTGAGGGACTTAGGATGATGCGCCGCATGGGCACGCCTTTTCTGCTTCTTACGGAATCCCGGCTTGAGGGCGGTGACTTCTACCTGGGAAGTAAGGAATATGAGGACAGGGTGTCCTCAATCATAAAGAAATACGCTGCTTCGCTTGGCTTCAGGAAGGAAGAGATCCTCCTGTCCGGTCTGTCCATGGGAACGTTCGGAGCTGCCTATTATGCCTGCAGGATTCAGCCGGGCTATGTGCTGCTCGGCAAGCCGGTTTTGAATCTGGGCAATGTGGCAGCCAATGAGCAGCTGGGACGTCCGGGCGAATTTGCCACGTCCCTGGACGTTCTCTGGAAAAACACCGGAAGCCTGGACGCAGTTGAACGGGCATTCCTGAACAGAATGCTGATCATGGGATTTTCGGATACACTTCACAGGCAGGACCGTATTTCGCCGGAACTGGCTTTTTCCAACGCGGAAGGTCTTGTTACGGTACTTCAGCAAGCCATAAAGAACGAAACAGCCCGAAAAGCCTGGATCGACCATCAGGAAAAGGCAGCCATGACGGAAAAGGAGGAGAGCTACAGGCAGGTTCTCGGCATTTGAGAAGGAAGACAGGGACCGTCCCCTTGGCCCTTTCGCCCCTAGCCCTTCTTATCTCTGCCTATCACCGCCTTTGTTGTAAAAATTATAAAAAAAGTATCGAATTTACGGAAGTGGAGAGCGTAGGAACAGGCCCTGTTAATTTACATAAGGCAGCGCTTTTGTAAATTGTAACAAAAATCTTCAAAATGCCACTTGAGAATTGGTAATATATTTGAGACTGTGGTAATATTTTACATAGCGGCTTGTAGTTCTTTCCATGCGGACGGATAAGAAATACAAGTTAGAAACTTTTAGCGGAAAAGTAACAATACAAAACGGAGGAAAAACAAAAAATGGCTAACGAAATCGAACAGGTAGCAGAACTGGTTGAAAAAGGACGTTCCAAAAAGGTTGGAGCAGCAGTTCAGGCAGCAATTGATGCAGGATGCGATCCCAACGAGATTCTGAACAAGGGCATGATCGACGCTATGGGTGTTGTCGGCGAGAAGTTCAAAAACAACGAGATCTTCGTTCCGGAGATGCTGGTTGCTGCAAAGGCTATGAAGGCCGGCGTTGAAGTTCTGAAACCGCACCTTGCTTCCGGCGCTACCGGAGCTCTCGGAAAGGTTATCATCCTTACCGTTGCCGGCGACCTTCATGATATCGGCAAGAACCTTGTTGCAATGATGATCGAGTCCGCAGGATTCACTGTAATCGATATGGGCGTTGACGTTCCGATCGACAAGATGATGCAGTGCATCGAAGAGAACCCGGACACCAAGATCGTTGCTTGTTCAGCACTTCTTACAACCACAATGCCGTCTCTGCGTGACACCGTTGCAGCTCTGAACGGCGCACCGTTCCGTTCCAACATCAAGGTTATGGTTGGCGGAGCTCCGATTACCCAGGAATTCGCTGATGAGATCGGCGCTGACGGATATTCCGAAGACGCAGCATCTGCAGCAGCACTTGCAAAGAAGCTGGTAGGAGCTGCCTGATCGCGTACACAGCAATCGAATAAATAAGTAAAAGCGGCCCGCTGTCCATTCATGGATGGCGGGCCGTTTTGGCTGCCGGTCGAAGTGCCAGCCAAAGTACCGGTCACTTTATGCTGCCTGAACGGTGAACGGTGTCAGGTGCTGTGAACTATTGTTCACAGCACCTGACACCATAAAGTTCTGCACAATGCGTTGAGAATGATTATTTATTCAATAAAACTGCACAACCTGTCTATAAATTAACCCCCCTGGGGGCTTTTGCAGGGCAGAAGACTCTGTTATTCTAAGACCATCGAAAAGTTCATTACATCATGTCAGGCGGGAAATACCACCACCTATCAATTTCCTGCCGCCTTCGCTTTTGTGAAAGAAAAAGCGGCCGTCCCTTTCGATTGGAATGGCCGCTTTTCTTCATATTTACGCGAGTAGCGAGCCGAACGGGTATGCTCGCATACCCACTCGGCGCTTCTGGTCTCCGGTGGAGACCGTTTAGAAGCGACCGAGCGAAGCGAGACCGCCGCGATA
>JAXJVN010000007.1:0-65404 GCA_036308545.1 Eubacterium sp.
ATATTGTTAATATTCTTTAAAAAAAAGCAACAAATCTGTCAGCAAATCTTAAAAAAAGGTATTAACGATTACGACTTCATGTTATAATAACGAATTGAATATGGGTGTTTATGCCCTGACCGGAAGGCTTTTTATACGTTTTTGAGAAGACAGAAGCCTGTGAAATCATTCATGGAGGAAAGTTGTTTTGGATAAAGCAGAATACCATGCAAAGCTGGATGAACTGGTAGGATATGTCCAGGCGGAAGATTATAAGGCTGCGGAGAAAGTCGCAGACCAGATCGACTGGCGCCGCGTTAAAAGTATCCGTACTCTTGACATGGTTGCGGACGTCTATGACGTAAATAAACAATATGAGAAAGAAAGAAATGTGCTGAAGACGGCTTACAGCAGAGCATCGATCGGCCGAACTATTTTATACAGGCTGGTTGAGGTATGCCTTAAGCTGAATGATCTGGACGGAGCGGACAAATATTTTAATCAGTTTCAGAAGGTTGCAGGCAATGATAATTCGCGCTATGTCCTCCAGTATCGTCTCTATAAAGCCAAGAAAGCTCCGCTGAAGGCACAGATTTCGGTCCTGGAAGAGTACAGCGACCACGAGTATACAGAACGCTGGGCCTATGAGCTTGCGCTTTTATATTCCCGCGCAGGCGACAAGGAAAAATGTGTGAGTGCCTGTGATGATCTGATCCTCTGGTTTGACGAGGGCAAGTATGTGATCCGGGCTATGGAACTGAAGATGAAGTATGAGCCTTTAAGTCCCTCCCAGCAGGCCTCTTATGAACGCCAGAAGGCTGCGCTTGCTTCTCCGGCACCGCTTGTCGGACAGGCTGCAGCAAGGAGAGCGGAAAATGAAGCTGCCAGGGAGAGTGTGTCGGATGACACGGATTCCATGGGAACGCTGGAGAATCTGGAAGCAGAAAGCAGAGGCGGGCTTTCCGGTTCCAGGGCAGAAAAAGATGAAGAAATCCTGAATGAGGCAAAGGAGGCTGTCGCAGATGCAGCAGCTGACGTTGCGGAAGCTGCGGCAGAGAAGGAAAGGGTAAAGTTACCGGACCGAGCTGTCCATGAAGAAGAGGAAGGAAATGCTCGCGAAAGCCAGGGCGGAAGTTTCAAGGAACGGCTTGCCAAAGGCCTGCACAGTATGAGGGACAGCTTCTCGAACGCAATGAAGAGCGACGACATTCCGGGATTGAATCTTTCGAAATCTGAAGAAATTGATGTTGATGAAGCAATTACGGAAGAGCAGGAACATATAGACAGCAGTGCAGAAGCCGATGCAGATGCGGAAGAGGAAACCGTCCGCACGCGTGCACGCGGCTCTGAACCGGATGAGCAGGACCGGGATCTGATTCCGGGTGAAGAAATACCGGCATCGGAAGAAACGAAGGCAGAGGAACGGAAAGCTTCTTCGGCAGACGATGAGTACGAGGAAGATTACGAGGAAGAAGCTTCAGAGGAGGAAGCAGCGGATTCTGAGCCGGAGGAATTTGATCTGGATAAATTCCTGGCAGAATCTGCAGGAAACTTCTCAAAAGAACTTGCGGAAGGAGGCTTTGAACAGCCGACAGAAGAAGCTCAGTTTGAAGGTGAATTTGCTGCGGACGAAGAAACAATTGCCGGCCTTGCGAAAGATCTTCCGGTAGCCGGCAAGGCAGAAAGCGCAGCCGGTTCAGAAGCTGTGGAAGCAGCTCTGAAAGAAGCAGAAGCCAGACCGGAAGCCGTAGAAGCAGCCCTGAATGAGACCGTGGCTGAAGATACAGGAGCGGCAGCAGGGGAGACGGAACCGGAAGAAACAGAGAAGGACAGTGACGGAACCGCAGAAGCTGCAGGAGTGATGCAGGAAACCGAGCAGGAAGAAGCGGAAGCAGAAAAAAACGGGAAAGAAGCAGCTGCACAGAAAGACGCAGCCACAGAAAAGACAGAGAACGCAGAGAATACAGAAAGCACGGAAGACGGAAAGGAATCGGAGAATACAGCTCAGGCTAAGGAAACGCGGGAAGAACTCTTCCGTACCAATCCCAACGTTCTGACTATTCCGGTAGAATCTGAAAAGACGATTGACAGCAAAGGGGCGGCACGAACAGCAGGAAAACCGGCACCTAAGTACAATCCGGAACTGGAAGTTCCGGACGAAGAAGAACCCTCTGCAGAAGAAAAGAAGGGCAGAACCATTCCGCTCGGCAGTGTGGGAGCCAATACCACTCCCATTGCTTTGGATAAAATTCTGGAAACCGAGACTCCGGAAGAAAGAAGAATTCGGATTCTGAATGCCCGTTCGTCCAGAATGAGCGACGATCAGAGAAAGATTTTTACCTATTTTGCAAAGGTTCCGGGCGTCGATAATCAGATTCTGGATGCACTGAACTGTGTTTATGAACATGCAGATGAAAAAACCTCTGCAAACGGCAATATCGCGATTATGGGAGCGCCGGGGACAGGCAAGACCAGATTAACGCATGGCCTGATCGTCAATATGTGCCGTGATATGAGCATGGAAGCGGCTAAAGTCGCCAGAATCAGCGGAAATGAGATGAACCGCAAGGATCCGGCAAAAGTTGTTGCACGCATGGCAGGCGGTTTCCTTACAATTGAAAAAGTAAGCAATATGAATGAGGAAACCGTAAAAGCTCTGAATAAGGCAATGGAATTCCGTACGGACTGCATGATCCTGATCATAGAAGACGGCAAGCCTGAAATGAGAGCATTCCTCAAGAAGTATCCTGCTTTTGCGGCAAAATTCGGAAAGGTCATCTCTATTCCGGTCTTCACGAATGACGAGCTGGTCACCTTCGCCAGAACCTATGCGACTGAGAACGGCTGCAAGCTGGACGATCTTGGCATTCTCGCCCTTTATACACTGATTGGAAACAGTCAGACCGAAGAAGAACCGGTAACTATCGCAAAAGTAAAAGACATGGTTGACAGCGCGATCAATCATGCGACCAAAGGACGCAGAAGGTCCAGAAATCATGGAAAAGACAAATGGGTCGTTCTGCATGAGAAAGATTTTGAAAAACGCTGATTTCCTGCCGGATTAATAAAAGAAATCAGGCGTTATAAGCTGTGAAAAGAAGACATTCGCCAGACGGATGTCTTCTTTCAGTAGAGGAAGAAATCAATGAAAAAGGAACCCTGGCTGGCGGCACCGTCTGAAACCATCCGAATTCTGCAGAAATATGGATTCAATTTTCAAAAAAAATATGGGCAGAATTTTCTGATTGACAAAAGGGTGCTTGAAAAAATATCAAAAGCATCAAATATTTCGGAAGAAGACGCTGTAATTGAGATCGGGCCCGGGATCGGTACTCTTACCCAGTATCTTGCTTATGCTGCTGGAAGGGTCTATGCCGTAGAGATTGACCGCAGTCTGATTCCGATTCTGGACGACACGCTTTCCGATTGGGACAATGTCCGGATTATCCGGGGAGATATCATGGAACTGGATCTGAAAGCCCTTTATGAGGAAGCATCCGGTCAGGGGCGAAAGGTGCGTATCGCAGCGAACCTTCCATACTACATTACAACTCCGATCATGATGAAGCTCCTGGAATCCCGTCTTCCGTTTGAATCCATCACGGTTATGGTACAGAAGGAAGTAGCTGAGAGGATGCAGGCCGAACCCGGCGGAAAAGACTATGGCGCACTGTCACTGGCAGTACAGTATTATTCCCATCCGCATATAGATGCTCAGGTACCGCCTAATTGCTTTATTCCAAGACCCAAGGTGGGAAGCGCGGTGATTACGCTGGACCTTGATTTTACGCATCGTCTTCCGGAGGAAAAAGAGAAGCGGCTCTTTCAGGTCATTCGTGCGGCATTTGCCCAGCGCCGCAAGACTCTGGTCAACAGCCTTTCTCACTTTGCAGAAGCAGGATTCAGTAAAGAACAGATTGCAGCAGCTTTGAAACAGATGGGGCTGGATGAAAGAATCCGGGGAGAACGTCTGTCCCTGGACCGGTTTATCGAACTGACAGACAGGCTGAACGGAGGTTTGCCGCACGTGTAAAAAACAGGGTGCCCTGCCGGACACCCTGTTTTTTAAAGGAAGGAGAAGCCGATTTCATATCGGCATATGAAAAGAAAATTTCTAAATAAAATAACTTTGCTGTAAATTATTTTATGGTTTGAGTATAGAGGAAGAATATGTGCAAGAAGTGGTGGAGTTGTAACTAAATTATGAACAAAGTTCAAATCTTCTGTGTCGGCGGATGCATTGCCGGTCTGCCTTGACATTGAATGACGCATATTCTAGAATCAAAGAGCTGTAGTTTTTCTGTACAGTAAAGAAGCTGTTTTTTAGCATAAAAGAGGTTTCGGATAAAGAAATTCTTAAAAGAACAGAGGGAAGTCATGGGAAAGAAAGAAAAGTTTGTAGAGCAGATTACATCTATGGATGAGGATTTTGCCCAGTGGTATACCGATGTCTGCGTGAAGGCGGGCCTGATCGGCTATACATCTGTGAAGGGCTGCATGGCAATTAAGCCGGATGGCTACGCAATCTGGGAGAATATCCAGCATGAGCTGGACAGAAGATTTAAGGAGACCGGCGTCAAGAATGTCTATATGCCTATCTTTATCCCGGAAAGCCTTCTGGATAAAGAAAAAGACCACGTAGAAGGCTTTGCTCCGGAAGTTGCATGGGTTACGGAAGGCGGTCTCAATAAACTGCCGGAGAGAATGTGCGTACGCCCTACTTCCGAGACCCTTTTCTGCGATTTTTATCAGAAAGAAATTCATTCTCATCGCGATCTTCCCAAGGTGTACAATCAGTGGTGCTCCGTTGTCCGCTGGGAGAAGACTACCCGTCCGTTCTTAAGGTCCCGTGAATTCCTGTGGCAGGAGGGTCATACTGCTCACGCTACGATGGAAGAGGCACAGGAACGCACCATTATGATGCTCAACGTTTATGCCGATTTCCTGGAGAATATTCTCGCTATCCCTGTGATCAAGGGAAGAAAAACAGATAAAGAGAAATTTGCAGGCGCAGAGGCTACCTACACGGTCGAAGCACTCATGCATGACGGACATGCTCTGCAGTCCGGTACAAGCCACAACTTTGGAGACGGTTTTGCAAAGGCATTTGACATTCAGTATACAGACACTGATAACACGCTGAAATATGTATATCAGACGTCATGGGGCATGACGACCCGTGTCATCGGCGCCATGATCATGGTCCATGGAGATAACGAAGGACTTGTCATTCCGCCCAGGATTGCTCCGGTTCAGGTGCGCCTGATCCCGATCCGTCAGAATGCGGAAGGTGTTTTGGACAAGGCAAATGAAGTCGCAGAAGCTCTTCGCGCTGTCGGCGTCCGTGCAGATGTCGACGATTCCGAGAAGAGCCCGGGATGGAAATTCTCCGAGCAGGAGATGCACGGAATTCCGATTCGTATTGAAGTCGGCCCCAAGGATATTGAGAACGGTACCTGCGTTATCTGCCGCCGTGATACCCGGGAGAAACAGACTGCTGATCTTGCAGATGCTGTATCCATCATACCGGGACTTCTGGAGACCATCCAGAATGATATGTTCGCACGCGCCAAGGCTCATATGGATGAATGCACCTATGACGCGCACGACTATGACGAGTTCAAGGATATCCTTGCCAATAAGCCGGGCTTCGTACGCGCTATGTGGTGCGGAGACGCAGCATGCGAAGAGAAGATCAAAGCCGACACGACAGCAACCAGCCGCTGCATTCCATTTAAGCAGATTAAACTTTCCGACAAGTGTGTCTGCTGCGGCAAGCCTGCGACCCAGATGGTATATTGGGGCAAGGCCTATTAAAATTCGGGAGACGGAGAAAAACGCCGGCCCGGGGACACAGCTTTGCAGCGAACAGATCAGTGACCGGAAGCATTGCTGACAGCAGAGAACCGGAGGAATGCGGAACGGGTCATAACAGAATATATAGTGGTGCGCAGCAGATGCATACCACGAGATATTGTATAAGGGGGAGCTATATGGGCTCCTCCTTTGTCAATTCATGCGCGTGGCACGACTCACTGCAGCAGTATCGAAACTTGCGAAATCTGCATTTTTACTAAATGACATAAAGGATGCAAAATAGCTGAAAAACCCTATATAGCGACCTTTTCAGGCTGAAATGACCAAACCCTCGAATTTCATGAAAATTGTAGAATATGCCGAATTGTCATTTTTCCCTTTCTATTTTCTTAAATTTGAGCTATGCTAAGAAAGCACAAGATATTGTACCTGATGGCGGCTAAGCATACTAGATTTAGCAAAGAAAATTAACAGCGTTATTGTTAATCAAAGCTATAACAGGCATCTGTGCAGGGAGTTTTTCAAAATTATTAGAGCAGGCACGGCAAACTATCTGACAATTAAGTGCCTGCAGGCAAGGAAGACCGGCGGTTAAGGGGGCTAATGCCGCAGGCCTTCCGAAGCGCGGCTCCCGGTATGAGCACCTTACCCGGCTGAGAAAAAAGAAAACTCTTTTTTTCAAACTGTCAGGAAAGGTGGCCGGGAGTTTATTATGCCCAAATGAGAAACAGGCCGCAGGCCTGAACAGTTTGATTTAAGGAGGTTTATGGGGGATGGCAGAAGCAGTAAAGACAAATGTGATCAAGAGAAGCGGCGAAGAGGTTTCTTTTGATATACAGAAAATCTACAATGCAATTTCCAAGGCGAATAAAGAAGTTCCGGCAATTCACCAGCTGAACGGAGCCCAGGTTCAGGCGGTATCCGATATGATTGCCGATAAGGTAGCGCGTGCTCCGCATGCAGTGAATGTAGAAGATATCCAGGACATGGTAGAGACCGGCATCATGGAGATGCGAGGCTATGAAGTCGCTCAGAAGTATGTCCGCTATCGTTATAAGAGGGAACTTGCAAGAAAGTCCAATACGACCGATAATGGCATCCTTTCCCTGATCGATCAGAACAACGAGGAGCTCAAGCAGGAGAACTCCAACAAGAATCCGGTCATCAACTCTACGCAGAGAGACTATATGGCAGGTGAGGTCAGCCGCGACCTGACCAACCGCGTCCTGCTCCCGGAGGAAATCGTAAAGGCGCACAGGGAAGGCATTATTCACTTCCACGATTCTGATTATTTTGCTCAGAAAGAGCACAACTGCGATCTGATCAATCTGGAAGATATGCTGCAGAATGGTACGGTCATCAGTGAGACCATGATCGAGAAGCCGCACAGCTTCTTCACTGCCTGCAATGTCACGACACAGATTGTAGCCCAGGTTGCTTCCAATCAGTACGGCGGACAGAGTTTTTCTCTGGCACATCTGGCTCCATTCGTGGACATCAGCCGCCAGAAGATTAAGAAGCAGATTATCGAAGAGCGCAAAGAGTGCGGAGAACCGCTGGACGAAGATGTCATCAACAAGGTAACAGAGCGCCGCCTGGCAAATGAAATCAAAGACGGCATTCAGACCAT
This sequence comes from Eubacterium sp., assembly GCA_036308545.1. Lineage (GTDB taxonomy): Bacteria > Bacillota > Clostridia > Lachnospirales > Lachnospiraceae > Bilifractor. Next base: position 7,427 of record JAXJVN010000007.1, read on the forward strand.
TCAGTACCAGCTGATCACGCTCATGACCTGCAATGGCCAGGCTCCTTTCGTAACTATGTTCATGTATCTGGATGAAGCCAAGGAAGGACAGGAGCGGGAAGACCTGGCAGCTATCATTCATGAAGTCCTGGTCCAGAGAATGCAGGGCGTCAAGAATGAGAAGGGCGTCTGGATCACGCCGGCTTTCCCCAAACTCATCTATGTACTGGATGAAGACAATATCCGCGAAGGAAGCAAATACTGGGATCTGACCGTTCTGGCAGCAAAATGTACCGCAAAGAGAATGGTTCCGGACTATATCTCCGCCAAGAAGATGAAAGAGCTTAAGGGCGACGTTTATACCTGCATGGGATGCCGTTCTTTCCTGACTCCGGATCGTTCTATGAACCTGGGAAATGTTGCGAAAGCTAAGAATTATGTGCCGGGCAGAAGAAAATATTACGGTCGTTTCAACCAGGGCGTTGTAACCATCAATCTGGTTGATGTTGCCTGCTCTGCGGAAGGAGACATGGATAAGTTCTGGGAGATTCTGGACGAGAGACTGGAACTCTGCCACAGAGCGCTCAGATGCCGTCATGAGAGACTTCTGGGGACTGTGTCCGACGTTGCTCCGATCCTCTGGCAGAACGGCGCTCTGGCCCGTCTGGACAAGGGAGAAAAGATTGACAAGCTGCTTTACGGCGGTTATTCCACCATTTCCCTTGGCTATGCGGGACTCTATGAGATGTGCGTCCGCATGACCGGAAAGAGCCATACCGATCCTGAAGCAAAACCATTTGCCCTGGCGGTTATGAAGAAACTGAATGATGCCTGCGCGAAGTGGAAAGCTGCGGAGAACATCGATTATTCCCTGTACGGAACCCCGATGGAATCTACCACCTATAAATTCGCAAAATGCCTTCAGAAGAGATTCGGCGTCATTAAGGATGTAACGGACCATAATTACATCACTAACAGCTACCATGTAAACGTGCGTGAGAAGATCGACGCTTTCAGCAAGCTGAAATTCGAGTCTGAGTTCCAGGCACTGTCCCCGGGCGGCGCAATCAGCTATGTTGAAGTTCCCAATATGCAGAACAATATTCCGGCTGTCCTGTCTGTCATGCAGTTCATTTATGACAACATCATGTACGCAGAGCTCAATACCAAGAGTGATTACTGCGAAGTCTGCGGCTATGACGGAGAGATTCAGATTAAGGAAGACGAACATGGAAAGCTGATTTGGGAATGCCCCAACTGCGGCAACCGTGACCAGTCCAAGATGTCTGTAGCCAGAAGAACCTGCGGTTACATTGGAACGCAGTTCTGGAACCAGGGCAGGACTCAGGAGATCAAAGACAGAGTCATGCATCTGTAATGCTTTTGCCGGAGCCTTGTATTTTCCGGCAGCACCGAAGAAAGAAAAAGGAACAAAATGATCCATGGAACCCCGCATCAGATCTTGCTTTGATGCGGGGTTCTTTATAGCAGCAGGACCTCATCAGGCACTTGTACCCGGGGTCACTGAAATCCTTCTTTTGCATATGGTTTGCATGCAGGATGCTGTGCTATCATAAAAGTATCAGAACAGACAAAGAAAACATCTGATGTGCATATCATTTCCCTGGATGATCGGAGGAATTCTTTATGGCGAAACAAAATAAGAAAAAAAGGCCTGGAGCAGGCGTCGTAGGGATCCTGTTTTTGATTATCATTTTTAACGCAATTATGGATAGCTTAGAAGATGCAGCTTTCCTGATCCCGATTATTTTTATAGCAGTTATAGCTGTTATTATCCTTGTTTCTGTCCGATCAGCGCAGAAGAATAAACGTCCGAATCAGACACAAAATGATCAAAGGCTGAGTACGGATATGACAAACAGGAAGCCCGGTAATTTCTACGGAAGCAAAACGCAGGCCGGCAGCAGGGCAGAAAACAGGAGTTTTACCATGGACCGTCAGTATGCCATGCAGCAGCGATATTCGCAGCAGAACGGGCAGAAAACCATGAACCGTATTCCTGATTACTTTGCAAACTATCAGGAATCAGATTCTCTTGTAGGCGAGTCCGCTTTTGACAGTGCCGGGAACCACCCGAAGTGGTACAATTCAACTGCGAATTGGGGCAATACGAATACGAACTATAATAATATGACCAATAACTGGGGCTCTTTTGAAGTGAAAGGAGCCGGAGCAGGCTGGAATAAGCGAAGCAGACGCGTGGGAAAAGGCTGGAAAGGAAAGAAACAGGACGATAATCCCTTCCTGGTTTAACCCCAAGCTTGCAATGCGCTTCTAATACACGGATACGAAAGCGGAAGAACGGGCAGAACAGGAGAAAAGCTGCGGCAGGTTATTGATGATGCCGGAACATGAGAAAATACTGCCGGGGCAGAAGTATTCCGGCAGAAGAAATAAAGGGGAAGTCATGAATTACGCAGAAATCAAATATTTTGACATAGCGAACGGACCAGGCGTCAGAACGTCCCTTTTTGTCTCGGGATGTACGCATCACTGTAAAGAGTGCTTCAACCGGGAGACCTGGGACTTTAAGTTCGGCAAACCATTCACGGAAGAAACAGAAAATGAGATTATTGAGTCTCTGAAGCCTGCCTATGTGGCAGGGCTGACGCTGCTTGGCGGCGAGCCTTGGGAACCGGCAAACCAGAGAGCCCTTCTTCCATTCTTAAGAAGAGTCAGAAAAGAAGTGCCGGAAAAGAGCATCTGGTCCTTTTCGGGATATGTCTTCGAAGACCTGACGGACCCGGACAATAAACGCTGTCATACAGAGGTTACGGACGAGCTGCTTGGGCTTACCGACGTTCTCGTAGACGGTGAGTTTCAAATCGAGAAAAAGAACATCGAACTCATGTATCGGGGCAGTGAAAATCAGAGAATCATCGACCTTGGAAAAACACTGAGAGAAGGCAGGATCATACAGATGGAAGAGTATATTCACAAGGGAATGCCTGAGACAAGGGATTGACAGAACTGGTTAATTTTACTAAAGTAAAAACGGAGTTGGTTGTGAGTTTTATTCATTTAACCCAAATTATCTGACATGGATGAGAAGAAAATCCATGCCCATGACAATCTGAGCAATGATTAAGAAAGGTGGCTGATACCAATGAAGAAGTTTGTATGCAGTGTATGCGGTTATGTTTATGAAGGCGAAGCAGCACCGGAGAAATGCCCGGTTTGCGGAGCTCCGGCTTCCAAATTTGTAGAGCAGGCTGAAGAGATGACCTGGGCATCCGAGCATGTCATCGGCGTAGCTTCTGATGTTCCGGAAGACATCAAAGAAGATCTGAGAGCGAACTTCCAGGGCGAGTGCTCTGAAGTTGGCATGTACCTGGCAATGTCCCGCGCAGCATATCGCGAGGGATATCCGGAAGTAGGCGAATATTACAAGACCGCAGCTTTCGAAGAAGCGGAGCATGCTGCCAAGTTTGCAGAACTCCTGGGCGAAGTTGTATCTCCTTCCACAAAAGAGAACCTTACCGTTCGCGTAGAAGCTGAGAACGGCGCTACCGCAGGCAAGACTGACCTGGCAAAGAGAGCAAAAGCCCTCAACCTCGACGCGATCCATGACACCGTTCATGAGATGGCCCGTGATGAGGCCCGCCATGGCAAGGCCTTCAAAGGACTTCTGGACAGATACTTCAAGTGATAAATCTCAGTCGCAAAGCACGAAGCAGCGCGAGGAATTTATCAGGCAGGAAGGAAATTCAGTCTCAATAAGAAGAGCTCTCCACAAGCGCGAAGCGCTTGCGGAGGGCTCTTCTTATTAGAGACGATAACAGAGATGAGCACGGAGCATGAAAGGGACCGGGTTGCGACCCGGTCCTTTTTCAGCGTATAATACGAATGCCGCAAACCATCATCATATATAAAGAGGAGCAGACCTTGAAAATCCAGCTTCCAGCATCCGTAAACTATATCCTTGATCTTCTTCATTCGGCAGATTACGAAGCCTACGCCGTGGGAGGCTGCATTCGGGATTCTATCCTGGGAAGAGAACCCAATGACTGGGATATTACGACTTCCGCCAGACCGGAAGAGGTTAAGAAAATTTTTCGCAGAACGGTTGATACCGGAATTCAGCACGGAACCGTTACTGTCCTGGTCGGCGATCACGCACATGAAGTGACTACCTACAGGGTGGATGGAGAATATAAAGATGGCAGACATCCCGAGAGCGTAGCCTTCACAGCTTCTCTTGCGGAGGATCTGAAACGCAGAGACTTTACAATCAATGCCATGGCCTATAATGAGGAAGACGGGCTTGTGGACCTTTACGGCGGTATGGAAGACATTCAGAAGGGAGTCATCCGCTGCGTTGGAGATCCGGAGGAACGCTTTACGGAAGATGCGCTGAGGATTCTTCGCGCTATGAGATTTGCCGCGCAGCTGGACTTCAAGATTGACAGGCTTACGGTCAATGCCGTGATCAAGCTTGCCGGAAACCTTGAAAAAATCAGCGCGGAACGGATTTGCACCGAACTGATCAAATTGATCACATCCGGTCATCCTGAATATTTGAAGGGAGCTTACGAAGCAGGCATTACCAGAATCATTCTTCCTGAATTTGACAGGATGATGGAAACACCGCAGCACAATCCTCATCATTGTTATAATGTAGGCGACCATACGATTGCTGCTATGCAGAATGTGCCTGCAGAGAAGATCCTGCGTCTGACCATGCTTCTGCATGATATCGGGAAACCGCTTGTACGGACCACGGATGAAAGGGGGATCGACCATTTCAAGACGCATGCGGAGGCTGGTTCGAAACTGGCAGAGAAGATCCTGAGACGGCTGAAGCTGGACAACGACACCATCGATGATGTCAAAACGCTTATTTTATATCATGACTGGCGGGTACCGGCGCAGAAAAAAGCGGTTCGCAGGGCGCTGAATAAGATCGGGGAAAGACTTTTTCCATCGTTCCTTCTGGTACAGAGGGCAGACGCGCTTGCCCAGAGTGACTATCAGAGGCAGGAGAAGCTGGAACGGATTGAAAAGGTAAAGAGCCTGGCGGAAGAGATTCTGGAAGAGAAAGAATGCTTCAGCCTGAAGGACCTGGCTGTAACGGGGCGGGACCTGATTGAGTGGGGAATTCCGAAAGGACCGGAAATCGGAAGACTCCTGCACGTGGCGCTGGATGCCGTGATCGATGAGCCATCTGTTAATACGAAAGAATGGCTGAAGAAGATTATACTGGCCAACCGATGAAAAAATATCCTGACGGCAAAACAGTCGGCTATTCCGGCAGGACCGGCTTAAATTGTATTAAATGTACGAATTTTATATAAAAACGTGAAAAATATCCGCCGGAGACCAATTTTCAACATTATGAAAACCGGAAAAGGACGTTGGATTTCCATAATATCCAGAGTAAAAAATGGGTTCAATGTTCGAAAAATCCCATAAATAAAGGCTTTTAGAGTGGTTTTCGCTTGACAACGCGGAAGCACTCCATATAATGAAACTATAGTTTATGAATTTTCTAAGGAGGAAACAAATGAATAAAGCAGAATTAGTAAGCGCAATCGCTGAGCAGTCCGAAGTATCCAAGAAAGACACCGAGAAGGTCCTCAAGGCTTTCGTAGATGTTGTTTCCGGCGCTCTGAAAGATGGTGATAAGGTACAGCTTGTAGGCTTTGGAACTTTCGAAGTTTCTGAGAGAGCAGCCCGCAGCGGAAGAAATCCGCAGACCGGCGAGACCATCGAAATTGCCGCTTCCAAGATGCCCAAGTTCAAAGCCGGCAAGGCTCTGAAGGATCTTGTAAAGTAATCAGGACAAAAGAACTGATCAGCAATGCGACTGGATAAATATCTGAAGGTTTCAAGGCTTATTAAGAGGCGGACCGTTGCGAATGAAGCATGCGACAGCGGCCGTGTACTGCTGAACGGCAAGGCTGCGCGGGCATCGTCCCCGGTTAAAGCCGGCGATCAGATTGAAATTTTGTTTGGAACCAGGTCCGTGAAGATTGAGGTTCTATCTGTTCAGGAAACCGTAAAAAAAGAAAATGTACAGGAACTCTACAAGTATTTATAAGGCTTTCAGAGATCTGTACGATATCAGGTAGATGAATTATGCGCCGTAAGAGAAAAACCATGGCGTACATTTTCATAACTGTCGGAATTTTATCTGCTGTGCTTTTTACATCCAGTATGAAGCTGGAAGCCCGGCTGGCAGAAGGCAATCAGCAGGTTGCAAAGCTGCAGGAAGCAATCGACGATGAAAATGCGCGTACAGAAGAAATTGACAGCCTTCAGAGAGAAATGAAGACGGATGATTATAAGAAACAGGTAGCCAAGGATAAGCTGGGCCTGGTTGAAGACGGCGAGATCATCTTCAAGGAAGCTAACGGCGACGAATAAGCCAGTAAGAATGCCATGTCCGAACAGGACATGGCATTCTTGCGTTTCATGTTTCCGTAGAATGGAACAGATGAGGAGAGTCTGCAAAAATTTTCCGGGAACAGATGAGGAGAGTCTGCAAAAATTTTCCAGGAACAGATGAGGAGAGTCTGCAGAAATTTTCCGGGAACAGATGAAGAGGGTCTGCAGGATTTTCCCGGAACAGATGAAAAAACAGATGAGAAGAGTATGACAGAATATCAGGGGAATAAGAAAAATTTAAAATGGAATGATCTGATCCGGCAGACGGCGGATTATATCCTGAGAAACCGTCTGATCGCCGGAGGAGACTCTGTCTGCGTGGGCTTCTCGGGAGGCGTCGATTCCACGTTCCTGCTGCGGGCACTCTTCGAACTAGGAAAAAAAGGAATCCTGCCCCGATTTACCCTGTCCGCCGTTCATGTCAATCATCTTCTCAGAGGGGAAGAGAGCATGCAGGACCAGGAATTTGCACAGAAGGTGTGCAGGGAACTGAAAATCGAATGTTACCTTTATTCCTATCCGGTTCAGGAACTGGCGGCCTCTGACGGCCTTTCTCTGGAGGAAGAGGGGAGAAAGGTGAGGCAGGAAGCTTTTCAGGATTGCCTTGTTCGCCATGGAGTGAACAGGGTAGCACTTGCCCATCATGCCAATGATCAGGCTGAAACGCTGCTTTTTCGAATGGCAAGGGGAAGTTCCCTTACCGGAATGGGCGGAATCAGACCTGAGAGCGGATGCCTGATCCACCCTCTGCTGCAGCTTGAGAAGAAACAGATCGAAGAGGCTATGCGTGAGCGCGGATTTGAATGGAGAACAGACCGCACGAACGCTTCCGTTGATTTTACGCGCAATGCCCTTCGCCATGATGTGGTTCCTTATCTGGAGCAGCATGTCAATTCTGCCGCGGTCAGGCATATGGCAGGGCTGGCAGAGGATATGGCGCTTGCAGACAATTTCCTAAAAAAAACAGCAGGGGAGAAAAGCGGTGCATATATCCGGTCAGATGAAAAAAGCGGAGAAATCTTTCTTTCAGCGAACCTGCAGGAAGAAGCGGAAATCATTCAGAGATACCTGATCCTGCAGGCTCTTTCGCAGGCGGCCGGCAGAAGAAAGGACCTGGGAAGAGAGGAAATCTTCCGGATCAGGGATTTGATGCAGGGAGCGTCCGGTAGAGAAGCCGATCTGCCTTATGGAATGAAGGCAGTCCGGATCGCAGATGGCATATGCATCAGGCAGCAGTACAGCTTCCGAGGACAATCTGCCTCTGCCTGCAGGAAAGAGCCTGAACAAGGCTGCAGGACGGCAGAAACAGACAGGGGTGAAGGAGCAGATGCCGGAGTCAATGCAGATACCCGGATCATAAGCCCCAAATCGGTTTTCCTAACAAAGGAAAAACTTGAAAAAGGTCCGCTTGAAGTTTTTTTTCAGGGGGAGAAGTACCGCTTCCGTCTTCTTCCGGCGCATGCCATCGACCTTTCAGCGGTTCCCAGAAAAGATTTCACGAAATGGCTGGACTATGATAAAATAGGTCCAAAGCTTTGCCTGAGACACAGACTGCCGGGAGATTTTCTGCAGGTCTGCGGGGATGGCGGAAGACAGAAATTGAAAAAGCTTTTGATTGACCGCAAGGTTCCGAAAGAGGAGCGAGACCGGCTGGCAGTGCTTGCATCAGGCAGCAGTATTTACTGGGCAGTGGGCATCCGGATTTCAGAATCCTGCAGAATAACGGAAGACACAAGAAGAATTCTTTGTGCGGAACGTATTATCACATAGAAAATGGGAGGCAGAAGCATGACCGAATCAGTCAGTGTATTAATTTCAGAAGAGAAGTACCATGCAAGAGTTGAGGAACTTGGCAGGCTTATCAGTAAGGACTACGGTGACAAACCGGTTCATATGATCTGTATTCTCAAGGGCGGCGTTTTTTTCATGTGCGACCTCGCCAGAGCAATTAAAAGTCCGGTCACGATGGATTTTATGTCCGTTTCAAGCTACGGCAGCGGAACGACATCAAGCGGTATCGTCAAGATTACCAAGGACCTTGACCAGAGCATCGAAGGCAGAGATGTTCTGATCGTAGAAGATATTATCGATTCCGGCAGAACGCTTGGCTATCTGCTCGGGTGGTTCCAGGACCGCAAACCCAGCAGCATCAAGCTCTGCACCCTTCTGGATAAACCGGACCGCAGAGTCGTTGAAAATGTTAATGTCGACTATACGGGTTTTGTTATTCCGGATGAGTTTGTCGTAGGATGCGGCCTCGATTACGATCAGAGATACCGCAACCTGCCTTATATCGGTGTTGTACATTTTGATGAGCAGGAGAACTAAGTGGATAAGAACAGAAAAGGCTTCAGCATATATGTATTATTAATGATAGGCATTCTGCTTATCTTTATGATCCTGCCAAGCTTCCTGAATCCCAGCCATACGGTTACCGTTCAGGATTATCAGGATTATCTGCAGGAAGAAAAAGTCGTGGAGGCTGAAATCAGCCAGAATGAAGAAGTTCCGACCGGCGTGGTCCGCTTCCGGCTTAAGGACGGGACCGGCGGCAGAATTAACGTTTCAGACGTTAAGGATGCCGAGAAGGAACTGGAAGACGCAAAGGTACCTTATACGCTTCGCGATGTGTCAAAAGCCGGCACGATCGGAACGATCATCGTACCTGTTATGCTTTGCGTTATGACGATTTTCCTTTTGATTATGTTTTTCGGCCGGGCAGGTGCAGGCGGAGGCGGCGGAGCCAATGCCAGAATGATGGATTTCGGCAAAAGCCGGGCAAAAATGTCGACGGCCGATGACCAGAAAATCCGTTTTCAGGACGTCGCAGGTCTGCAGGAAGAGAAGGAAGACCTTGAGGAAATCGTGGACTTTCTTAAAAATCCTATGAAGTATACCAGAATCGGCGCCAGGATTCCCAAGGGCGTCATTCTGACCGGTCCCCCCGGAACCGGAAAGACCCTCCTTGCCAAGGCAGTGGCGGGGGAAGCAGGCGTTCCTTTCTTCTCGATTTCCGGATCGGATTTCGTGGAAATGTTCGTCGGTGTCGGCGCATCCCGTGTGAGGGATCTCTTTGAAGAAGCCAAGAAACATGCACCCTGCATTGTTTTTATCGATGAAATTGATGCCGTAGGCCGGCGCAGAGGCACCGGAATGGGCGGCGGACACGATGAGAGAGAGCAAACGCTCAACCAGCTTCTGGTTGAGATGGATGGCTTCGGCGTGAACGAAGGCATCATCGTTATGGCGGCTACCAACCGCGTTGATATCCTGGATCCGGCTATTCTGAGACCGGGGCGCTTTGACCGCAGGGTTACTGTCGGCGCGCCGGACGTCAGGGGACGGGAAGAAATCCTGAAGGTCCATTCCAGAAATAAACCCTTAGGCGACGACGTCGATCTCAAAGCGATTGCTCAGACAACGGCCGGCTTTACCGGCGCTGATCTGGAGAATCTGATGAATGAAGCGGCAATCCGTTCTGCAAAAGAGGGACGCGCCTACATCACGCATGATGACATCCGTGCATCTTTTGTCAAAGTAGGAATCGGTACAGAGAAGCACAGCAAGATCATATCCGACGAGGAGAAAAAGATTACGGCCTATCACGAAACAGGACACGCAATCCTCTTCCATGTTCTTCCGCACATGGATCCGGTCTATTCGATTTCCATTATTCCGACCGGTCCCGGCGCAGCAGGCTATACCATGCCGCAGCCGGAGAAGGACCGGATGTTTATGACGAGAGGTCAGATGCTGGAGCAGATAACCGTTGATCTGGGCGGACGTGCCGCGGAAGAGATGATCTTCGATGATATTACGACCGGAGCTTCTCAGGATATCAAGCAGGCAACAAAGACAGCCCGCGCTATGATCACACGATACGGCATGTCGGATAAACTGGGACTGGTAACGTATGATGATGACAGCGATGAGGTCTTCATCGGACGGGACTGGGGCCATACCCGGCAGTACAGCGAAGAAATTGCTGCATCAATAGATGATGAAGTACGCGGAATTATTGAACGCTGCCATGGAGATGCCAGAAGAATCATTTCCGAGCACCGTTTTGTCCTGGAGGAATGCGCCCGGCTGCTGATGGAGAAGGAAAAACTCAATCGTCAGGAATTCGAGCAGCTCTTCGAGATAGAAAAACAGCACAATGCACAAAACTAAAAAACTAAATTTGTGAACTTTGTGGAAATTTTTGGGAGAAGGCGTGCTACTATAATAACCGTAAAACCCCCCAATACATTATATAGTTTTTTACTACACCCCCATAGAGAGTACCTCTCTATACAGAAAAAGCAGCCCCTTAACCGGGACTGCTTTTTCTGTGTTTGTGCAAGGTGAAAAAATCTGCAAATGATGTTAAGATAAAGTTTAAGAAATAACCGGAACAGGGGATTTAAAGTATGAGCAATCTGGAGAAGAAAATTTCATATATGCTGCAGATGCACCCGCTGCTGAAGAAGGATGCCCTGTTCAGCTCCGAGACAGAGCAGTTTCTGACACCGCCAGAGCCGAACCCCGGTGATCGGGTCAGAATTCGTTTCCGAACTTACCAGCATAATGTAGATGCGGTTTATCTGGTCCATAATGGTTTTGCAGTGAAAATGGATTTTCAAAAGCGCTCAGACTGCTTTGACTATTATATTACGGAAGTGATTGCGCCAAAGAGTGTATTTCGTTATAGCTTTCGGATCGAACAGGGAGCGACACACTGCTACTATGATAAGCTTGGCGTTTCGCACGACGGTCAGAATGGCAGGCCATTTGCTTTCATCCCGGGCTTTCATACACCGGACTGGGCAAAAGGTGCTGTCATGTACCAGATTTTTACGGATCGTTTCTATAATGGAGATAAGTCCAACGACGTTCTGAGTGATGAATATTCCTATATTGATATGCATGTCCGCCATATGGATGACTGGAACCGGATGCCGGAGGCAATGGATGTCCGGAATTTCTACGGCGGAGATCTTCAGGGAATCATGGACAAGCTGGATTACCTGGAAAAACTCGGCGTTGAGGTCCTTTATCTGAATCCGGTTTTTGTATCACCGTCCAACCATAAGTATGATATACAGGATTATGATTACATTGACCCGCACATCGGCAGGATTGTGAAGGATGCCGACGGCCTCCTGAACCCCGGCGACAATGATAATCGTCATGCGGATAAATACATTGCCCGGGTGACAAAAAGAGAGAACCTAAGAGCGAGCAATCAGCTGTTTATCCAGCTGGTAGAGGAAGCTCACAGCAGGGGGATGAAGGTCATCCTGGACGGCGTCTTCAATCACTGCGGGTCGTTCAATAAATGGATGGACAGGGAACGAATTTATGAGGGCAGACCCGGCTATGCAGATGGGGCCTTCGTTTCTGAATTCAGCCCCTACCACGATTACTTTGAATTCTATCCCGGCCATGAATGGCCTTATAATGAATACTATGACGGCTGGTGGGGACACAATACCCTGCCCAAGCTCAATTATGAAGAATCGGAAAAGCTTCAGAGAGAGGTCCTGGAAATCGGCAGAAAGTGGGTTTCTCCGCCCTATAATGTGGATGGATGGAGGCTGGATGTCGCCGCCGATCTGGGACATACGCCGGAATTTAATCACAGGTTCTGGAAAAAATTCCGCAAAGCGGTTAAGGAAGCAAATCCGGAAGCTATCATCCTGGCTGAACATTACGGGGATCCTGCCAGCTGGCTTCAGGGGGACGAATGGGATACGGTCATGAATTATGATGCGTTCATGGAACCGGTCTCCTGGTTCCTGACGGGAATGGAAAAACACTCCGATTCGTACCGCCAGGACCTCTGGGGAAACAGCACCATCTTCTTTGATACCATGAGATGCCAGATGGCAGAATATACCGCGCCTTCTCTGCTGACGGCAATGAATGAACTGGATAACCACGATCATTCCCGTTTTCTGACCAGGACTAATCACAAGGTAGGCAGGGTAGGAAACAGCGGGAGCCAGGCAGCAGAAGAAAACGTCAGCAAGGCAGTACTCCGCATGGCAGTTGTTATGCAGATGACCTGGCCCGGCGCGCCGACCGTATATTACGGAGATGAAGCGGGCGTATGCGGTTTTACGGATCCGGATAACCGCAGGACCTATCCATGGGGCAAAGAAGACCGGGAACTCATTAATTTTTACACCAGGATCATTGCTCTTCACAAGCGTTATCCGGTGCTTAGGACCGGTTCGCTTAAGTTCCTGTTAAATGATTACGGACTGATTGCGTATGGCAGGTTCGACCGCTACAGACAGATTATCGTCGTAGTCAATACCAGACGGGATCCGGCTGAGAACGAGGTCAAGGTATGGCCCGCCGGCATCTCAAAAATTGATTTTGAAAATCTGACGAGAGTATTCTATACTGACCGGAGCGGTTTTACAGAAGAGCCGCTTGAATACCAGACGAGGTCCGGCATCATCCACTTCCGCATGGAGCCGGAAAGTGCCATGGTCCTGGTTCACAAAAGGCGCGTCAAAACGGGCTGAAGTGGGGTCTTGCAAAGCAGAAACGGATACTTTATAATCAATTCTTGTCAGGCAAAAAACGGATAAAAATCAGGCAAAACTCTATAATAAGCATGTCTGACAAGGCATGGGCGGTTTCCCGAGTGGCCAAAGGGGACAGACTGTAAATCTGCTGCAAATTGCTTCGGTGGTTCGAATCCACCACCGCCCAGTATGCCGGCGTGGCGGAACTGGTAGACGCCCGGGACTTAAAATCCCGTGGGAAGTGATTCCCGTACGAGTTCGATTCTCGTCGCCGGCAGGAATCCATATAAAAGGCAGGAATCCATAAAAGACTCCTGCCTTTTCCTTTACAAAAAAATGAAACAATGAATATGAATGTATGGGAGATTTTGTCATGAAGATTGCAGTCACTTATGATAACGGAACGGTTTTTCAGCATTTTGGAAAAACAAAAGAATTCAAGCTCTATGAGGTAGAGGACGGCGCAGTCAGATCTTCTCAGGTTGTTTCCTGCGGGGAAACCGGACATGAAGCTCTTGCAGGTCTGTTAAAGGAGCAGGGCGTAAGCGCAGTAATCTGCGGTGGACTTGGCGGAGGCATGCAGACTGCCCTTGCAGATGCCGGAATAGAAGTCTGTTCCGGACAAGAGGGAGATGCGGATGCGGCAGTAGAGGCTTTCCTGAAGGGTGAGCTGGTATCTGACGGGGTCAACTGCGATCATCATGATCATGAACATGGTCATGCGGAAGAGGAAAAAGGATGCGGCTGCGGCAATGAGGAAAGCTGCGGAAGCGGCTGCGGCGGAGGATGTGCAGGCTGCGGCCATCATGAAGTCCAGATTATCATGGAAGGAAAGAATGCCGGAAAGATCTGCCGTGTTCACTATAAAGGAACCTTCAATGACGGAACGGAATTTGACTCTTCCTATAAGAGAAATGAACCGCTTGAATTCATCTGCGGAGCCGGCATGATGATCCGCGGCTTTGATGAAGCTGTTCTTAACATGGAGGAAGGGGATGAAGTCGATATCCACCTGATGCCGGAAGAAGCTTATGGAGAACACAATCCGGATGCTGTATTTACTGCTGAAATCAGCAAGCTGGCCGGATCGGAAGACCTTCATGTGGGCGACCGCGTCTACCTTCAGAATGGACAGGGACAGCCCTTCCCGGTAACCGTCACAGAGAAGACGGAAACCGAGATTACGCTTGATGCCAATCATGAAATGGCTGGCAAGGAACTCAACTTCCATATTGAACTCCTGTCCGCAGTGGACCGCTGATAAATATTTAAGAGATTCATTAAGATGAGCCAAAGTGGTGCTCCGGCGCTTTTTACCTGCGCAAAGAGAGTACTGCTTTGGCTCTTTTTAAGTGAACAGAACGCGCGAGGCGCGCACAGCTTCTTTACATACATTTTAGAGAAAAAACGACAACTATTCGATAAACATGTTGTAACTATTCGACAAACTTTTTTCAAACTATTCGATAAACTTGACAACGTAACAAAAAAGAAATAAAATTGCAAAGAATACGTAAGAGTATACGTATAAAAAGGGGGAATCATCATCGACCGATTGATATAGAAAGGTTATTTATTATGATAAAGATGAACTTATTACGGAAGAAAGGAATAAAGAGAAGCATGCAATCTGCGGCAATCGCAGTCGGCGTAATCTCTTTATCCTTGAATATAGCGCCTGTCAGAGCAGATGCCGCAGGTTTAGACGGCGAAGACAGTCAGGCTATGTACTGTCTTTACTGTCCGGAGTCCGGAGAGTATTTCTACACTGCGGACAAAAATGAAAAGGATAGTCTCAAACAGGACGGGTGGGAGTACAAAGGAATCGGCTGGTATGCTCCTTTATCGTCCGGAACTCCTGTTTTCCGGATGTACAATCCGGAGGCTGATACCCACTACTTTACTGCGAGTATGGTTAAGAGGGATTATCTGGTAGGCGAAGGCTGGACCAATGAAGGAATCGGCTGGTATTCCAGCGACGGACAGGAAGTGCCGGTTTATCACCAGTACAGCTCTGAACAGGAAGAAAACAGTTATCGTTATGCGATTATCCGTCAGGAGGATGACGGTGAAGATCAGGACCGGACAGGCACGGACCAGGAGGCGAAAGAGGATGAAACCGAATGGGAAAACGGAGAAATTGTCTGGTATGGCGTGCATGTAGATCCGGACAGGATGGCACGGGATAAAAAGGAAGCAGAGGAGGAAATCAGCAAGGATCAGGAAAGCAGGAACACACAGGGCGCCGATGGCGGGACATCTGCTGAGATTGACCTGACAGGAGCGAAGGACCTGGGGGACTTCTATCTCACAGCTTACTGCAATCCCTGGGGAAATCCGACGGCCAGCGGAGCACCGACCGTGGCAAATCATACGATTGCCCAGAATTCTCTTCCCTTCGGAAGCCGGGTCTATATTGAAGGACTTGGAGTTTATACAGTAGAGGACCGAGGGGCGGCTTCGAACGGCAGCCATTGGATAGATGTCTACTGTAATACGGAACAGGAATGCTACAGCCTGCCGGTGCGAAACGCCAGGGTTTATCTCCTGCCGTAAAAAGGATTATCAGGACCTGCATGGGGACGATTAAGAAAAAGTCTCTGTGCAGGTCTTTTTTACGCTCTCAGAGCACTAAAGTCCCGGCGGACAGCGTGATAAGTTGACAAGTTTTTCGGGCATCCATATAATCCAGATAGCAGAAGAAAGACTTGCAAAAGCTGTGCTTTTAAGCAATGCAGGCTTCATTTTTTCATATAAAGGACACAGGCAGGAATGGAAGATACAAAGAAAAAAAGCAGGGGCAAAGTACTGGTCGGCATGAGCGGCGGTGTGGATTCATCGGTCGCAGCCTATCTTCTGATGAAAGAAGGCTATGAGGTAACCGGCTGTACCATGCGGCTTTATGACTATACGGGAATCGGACTCCCGGAGAGCAATACCTGCTGCAGCATAAAGGACGTCAACGATGCCAGGAGCGTGTGTGACACGCTGGGAATTCCTTTTATGGCACTGAACTTCATGGCGGATTTCCGCAAGGAGGTCATGAACCGCTTCATTCAGGAATATCTGGATGGAAGAACGCCAAATCCGTGTATTGACTGCAACCGAAGGATGAAGTTCGGAAAAATGTGGCAGAGAGCCAGGGAACTGGGCTTTGATTATATTGCAACCGGCCACTATGTCCGTAAATTTGAGAAAGACGGAAGGTGGTATCTGCAGAAAGGCGTTGACATTACCAGGGATCAAAGCTACGTCCTTTATCCTATGGAACAGGACATGATCGCACACACCCTTTTCCCACTCGGCGGTCTCATCAAGAAGACGGAAGTTCGGAAAATTGCAGAAGAACAGGGCTTTGTCAATGCCCATAAGCATGACAGCGAGGACATCTGCTTTGTCCCGGACGGTGACTATGCAGGCATGATCGAACGGGTGACCGGAAAAACAGAAGGCCCCGGCAATCTGGTGACGACGGAGGGAAAAATCCTTGGAAAACATAAAGGTGCCATTCACTATACGATTGGCCAGAGACGGGGGCTGGGACTGGCTGTGCCGGAACCGGTTTATGTCCTGTCAAAGGACATGAGCAGTAATACGGTAACGGTCGGAAGCCCGGATCTGCTGATGAAGAAGGAACTGACAGGAGACGACTGGTTCTGGATGAGGAAGGAGCCTGTCCCCGGTGAATCTTTCCGGGCATCTGCCAAAATCCGCTATCGCAAGCCGGAGGCACCGGCAGAGATTACTATGGAAGAAAACGGGACCTGCCATATCGTATTTGACGAGGAACAGAGGGCTATCAGTCCGGGACAGGCGGTCGTCCTTTATGATGGAGACACTGTGATCGGCGGAGGAACGATCCTATCCGCAGAATAAGGATCTGCATGCTGAATCGCAGGCGCCGGCAAAGGAATCCGGTATAGAGGACCGCAGACGCCGGGACCGCGGGTGCCTGACCGGGAATCCGGTATACAGAACTGTAAGCGAAATGTCAGAACAGGAATCGTATATACAGGAACAGAAACGTGAATCTATTAAATTTTGAGCATGTAGGAAAAAGCTTTTTAAATAAGGTCGTCCTGTCAGATGTCTCTTTTGGGATGGAAGATACGGATAAGCTTGGCGTCGTTGGAGTAAACGGAACAGGCAAGTCCACGCTTCTTGCGATTGCCGCAGGAGCACTTGAAGCAGACCAGGGACAGGTCGTCAAAGGCAGGCAGGTAACGATTTCTTATCTTCCTCAGAAACCGGAATTCGATGATTCCATGACGCTGCTTGAGAACGTCGCCATGAAGATAAACGGCAAAGCCAGTCACTGGAATACGGAAGGCGAAGTGAAAGCCAGACTGGCTGATTTCGGCCTGCCGGATCCGGATATCAGACCATCGCTCCTGTCGGGCGGCCAGAGAAAGCGAGCGGCTTTGATCGCAGCTGTGCTTACGCCATGCGATCTGCTTATCCTGGACGAGCCGACAAACCATCTGGACAGCCGTATGATTGAGTGGCTGGAATCTTATCTCAGGAGCTTCAGGGGAGCTATTCTGATGATTACGCACGACCGCTACTTTCTGGACAGTGTGACAAACGGGATCGTAGAGCTGGATAAGGGCAGTGCATACCGCTATGATGCTAACTTTTCCGGTTATCTGGAAATGAAAGCGCAGCGTCAGGACTATGCCCGGGCAGCAGAACGGAAGATGGCGGCACTCTATCGCCAGGATCTTGCCTGGATGATGAGGGGTGCACGTGCGAGAAGCACCAAACAGAAAGCCCATATCCAGCGTTTTGAAGCTTTAAAAAACCGGGACAGGATTGTGGAAGACCGCCAGATGGCGCTTAATTCGCTGCCAAGCCGGCTGGGAAAGAAAACAATCGAACTGGACAGGATTGCTGCCGCGGTAAAAATAAAAGACCCGGTACACACCGGACAGGAGACCGAACGGGTCCTTTTCCGGGACTTTACTTACCATTTCCTGAAAACGGACCGCATCGGAGTCATAGGCCCCAATGGCTGCGGCAAGACGACGCTTCTCCGCCTTATTACAGGACAGAGACAGCCGGATGAAGGCCGCGTTGAAATCGGGACGACGGTAAAAATCGGCTATTTCAGCCAGGAAAATGAAGAACTGGACCTGAATGAGCGTGTCATTGACGCAGTCCGGGATATCGCGGAATTTATTCCGACGGCGGACGGTCCTGTGTCTGCTTCCAATATGTGCGAGCAGTTTCTGTTCGATGGGAATATGCAGTACAACCTGATCGGCAAGCTTTCCGGAGGAGAAAAGAGAAGGCTTTCTCTTCTGAAGGTACTGATGGGCGCTCCTAACGTCCTGGTTCTGGACGAGCCGACCAATGATCTGGATATCGAGACCCTGGAAATTCTGGAGGATTATCTGGACCGTTTCCCCGGAATCGTCATTGCTGTTTCTCACGACCGTTACTTCCTGGACCGTGTCGTAACCCGCATCTTTGCTTTTGAAGAGGGCGGGAGCATCTCGCAGAGCGAAGGCGGTTACGAGGACTATCTCCGTCACTGCAGGGACCGGGGCCGTGAACCTTATGCAGGGCAGGGGAACGGGTCAACAGCAGCTGAGAGGAAGAACGGGAAAAAAACTGCCGAAGCGGAACTGCTTAAGGATCTGCAGAATAAGGACGCAGCAGCGTCCTATAAAGAAGCGGCAGCAGATTACCGGAAGAGCAGGAAGAAGACAAAATTCTCTTTCCGGGAGCAGCAGGAGTACGATACGATAGAAGAAGAAATCGAACGTCTGGAACAGCTTTCTGCAGCTCTGGAGAAGCAGATGGAAAAGGCGGCGACGGACTATGTGAAGCTGCAGGAACTAACGGAACAGAAAACCGAGACGGACCGGCAGATTGAAGAAAAGATGGAACGCTATTATGAACTCGAAGACATGAAGGCATCTTTTGACCAGCCTTCCTGAGAAACGGGCCGGAGCAAGGCAAAGTGTGATTTTTATAAAGGATAAGCAGTGACAAAAAGAAAAATTGACCGCCTCAAAGGTGGGGATGCGGTCTTGACAAATTAACGCAGTAAAGTTAGTCTGTTTGAAAGAAGGCGGACCGGAACAGTCTCCTTCGGAATAATGCATTTTGAAAAAAGAGCAAAGGGGCCCTTTTCAGGGGTACTTTGCTCTTTTTTTAAAAAATGTCTGCAAGAATTGGGAAGGAGCAAAATGGGAAATCTAAAAGAAGAATGCGGAGTCTTCGGAATCTATGACCTTTCTGCTTCAGAAGAAGTGGCATCTACCATTTATTATGGCCTCTTAGCTCTTCAGCACAGAGGGCAGGAAAGCTGCGGCATTGCAGTTTCAGACACGACGGCAGTAGGATGCCGGGTTTCCGTCCATAAAGGACTGGGCCTGGTAAATGAAAACTTCACAAGCCGTACGCTGTCTGATCTGCATGGCAACATTGGCGTCGGACACGTCCGTTATGCGACAGCGGGCGGCAGAACCATTGAAAACGCGCAGCCGATGGTCCTTTCTTATATTAAAGGGACCATGGCTCTCGTCCATAACGGCAATATTGTCAATGCCCTGGACCTGAGAAAAACCCTGGAGCATGACGGCTGTATTTTTCAGTCTACCAGCGATACCGAAATCATTGCCTATCATATAGCCAGGGAAAGAGTCCATTCGAAGTCTATCGAAGAAGCGGTCGGAAAGGCAGCAGATAAGATCCACGGTGCTTTTTCCATTATTCTCATGTCACCCCGCAAGCTGATCGGGATGAGAGATCCGCAGGGGTTCCGCCCGCTGGTTATCGGCAGGCGCGAGAATTCCTGGATCCTGGCTTCGGAAACCTGTGCCCTGGATACAATCGGTGCAGAATTCGTACGTGACGTAGAACCGGGAGAAATCGTTACGATCACCAAAGACGGCTTAAAATCTGACCGGTCCCGCTGCATTGGAGAAGCCCACCGCGCGCGCTGTATCTTTGAATATATTTATTTTGCCAGGACAGACAGTGTTATGGACGGAGTATCCGTCTATGACGCTAGAATCCGGGCAGGCAGGTTCCTGGCTGTCGATTCGCCGATTAACGCGGATATTGTTGCCGGCGTACCGGAATCCGGAAATGCGGCAGCGCTTGGTTATTCTATTCAGTCGGGCATACCTTATGAACCGGTTTTTTACAAGAACAGCTATGTAGGCAGAACCTTTATTTCACCGGGACAGGATGCGCGGGAAACCGGAGTCAAGATCAAGCTGAATCCGATATCTTCTGCGATTAAAGGAAAAAAGATCATTCTCATTGACGATTCCATCGTAAGGGGAACGACTTCCGGCCAGATCATCAGCATGCTTAAGGAAAAGGGAGCGAAAGAAGTCCATATGATGGTAAGTTCTCCGCCATTCCTCTGGCCATGTTATTTCGGAACGGACGTTCCGGAGCGGCATCAGCTGATTGCTTACGAACGTACGATCGAGCAGATCCGTCAGGTTATAGGGGCAGATTCCCTGAGCTATCTGAAGATTGAACGTCTGCCGCAGCTGGTAGGCCATTCCATCGGCATTTGTGACGGATGCTTCTCAGGACTTTATCCTATGGACACGCCGAATCATGATATTCACTATGAGCTTGAGCAGGAGCAGAACAACGAAGGACAGGGAGAAGGCTGATGTATATGGTCTGCTCCTTTAGACAAAAAGCTTAGCTTCGAGCTGTTCAAGAGGTACGCAAATCGGGTAGAGCAGTGCTTCTTCCGTACCCGATTGGATGGCGCCAATAGAAGGGAAAAAAGATTATGAAGGATAGCTATCGACAGTCATTATATAAAGGTCTTGATGAGGGGCGTGATTCCTGCGGAATTGGCGCTGTTGTCAATATAGACGGTCATAGAGACCATGCGGTCGTTTCGGATGCCCTGTCTATCGTTGAGAAACTGGAGCACCGTGCAGGCAAGGATGCATCCGGAAAAGTCGGAGACGGCGTTGGAATCCTGACACAGATTCCTCACGATTATTACAGACGGGTTATCAAAGAAGAGGGCATAAGCCTGAAGAAGGATGAAAACGGGAAAGAGGGAGGTCTTGCCGGCTCTTTTGCCGTGGGCATGATTTTCCTGCCTGTAAATGAGATGGCACGCAGCATTGCCATGCGTATGTTTGAGGTCATTATGGACAAAAACGGCCTCAAGGTTGCGGCATGGAGAAAGGTTCCGGTCCATCCGGAAATCCTGGGCGACCTGGCAAGGGATACCCAGCCGGTGATCAGTCAGTGCTTTATCGAGTGGCCTTCCGACCTTTTGAACGGAGAAGAACACTATGATAATCCGGAATTTGAATTTGACCGCCGCCTGTATGCAGCAAGACGCGAATTCGAACAAAGCTCGGATAATACTTACGTCTGCTCTTTGTCCTGCAGGACCATCTGCTATAAAGGCATGTTCCTTGTCGGACAGCTAAGAAAATTCTATGATGACCTGGATGATCCTGATTTCCGGGCAGCAGTAGCAATCGTTCATTCCCGTTTTTCCACCAATACCACGCCGTCCTGGGAGAGGGCGCATCCTTACCGCATGATCTGCCATAATGGCGAGATTAATACTATCCGGGGCAATATTGACCGAATGTTTGCCCGTGAAGAGACCATGTCCGGACCTTTTGCCGACAAGAACGCGGACAAGATTTTCCCGGTTATCGCAAGAACTGCTTCTGATTCCGCTATGCTGGACAATACCTTTGAGTTTTTCTGCATGAACGGTATGGATCCGGCTCTTGCCATGACTATGCTGATTCCGGAACCCTGGAAGCACGACCCGGCTATGGACCAGGATAAGAAAGATTTCTACCATTATTATGCGACAATGATGGAGCCATGGGACGGACCGGCAGCCATCCTTTTTACGAATGGAGAACTCTTCGGAGCTACGCTGGACCGCAACGGCCTCAGACCGTCCCGCTATTATATTACGGATGATGGGAGGCTGGTTCTGTCGTCCGAGGTAGGCGTCCTGGGAATCGGAGAGGAACATGTAGTGGAGAAGTCCCGCCTGATGCCCGGCAGAATGCTGCTGGTCGATATGAAAAAGGGCAGAATCATTACGGATAAAGAGTGCAAGAAGTATTATGCGACCCGCCATCCTTACGGCGAGTGGCTCAATCTGAACCTGCGCCGTCTGAAAGAACTCCCGATTCCAAATAAGAAGAATCCTTCCCATAATGAGGAAGAGCGGGAACGACTGTATAAGGTATTTGGCTATACCTACGAAGATATTCACGATATGCTGCTTCCTATGGCAGAGAATGGTGTAGAACCGACTGCATCAATGGGACATGATACGCCTCTGGCGGTTCTTTCCGAGAACCACCCCCTGCTGTTCTCTTATTTCAAGCAGCTGTTTGCCCAGGTTACAAACCCGCCTATTGACTCTCTCCGTGAGAAAATTGTTACGGATACGACTGTATATATTGGATCCGACGGCAACCTGCTTTCTGAGACCGGAAGCAACTGTCACGTGCTGGAGGTGAATGACCCCATCCTTACCGGCGTAGATATGGCAAAGATCGCTTCACTTAATGAAGAAGGCCTGCACGCTATCGTCCTTCCGATTCTTTACTATAAGAATACTTCTCTGAAGAAGGCATTGGACCAGCTGACCATCCGGGTAGACCGTGCTTATGCTTCCGGATGCAATATCGTCATACTCTCTGACCGCGGGGTAGATGAGAACCATGTGCCGATTCCGTCTCTTCTGGCAGTATCTGCTGTGGAACAGCACCTGGTTCGTACCAGAAAGAGGACCGCAGTTTCCATTTTGATTGAGACGGCGGAAGCCAGAGATGTACACCAGATTGCAGCCTTGCTTTCTTTCGGCGCCCGAGCAGTCTATCCTTATCTGGCACACGAATGCATTGCCGGAATGATCGATCAGGGCGTTCTGGATAAGGATTATCACGTCGCCATAGAAGATTATAACCGGGCTGTTCTGGCGGGTATCGTCAAAGTAGCGTCCAAGATGGGAATTTCCACCCTTCAGTCTTATCAGTCTGCCCGTATCTTTGAAGCAATCGGTCTGTCAAGCGAAGTGATCGACGAATACTTTACCGGTGTCGTAAGCCGCGTAGGGGGTATCGGACTGAAGGAAATCGCCGAGGACGTAACTTATCGTCATGACAAAGCGTACGATCCGATGGGACTTACCGTAGATGAAACGCTGGATTCTGTCGGCAATCACCGCCAGTTCTCCGGTGATGACAAGGAAGACCACCTCTATAATCCTCTGACCATTGTTCTTCTTCAGCAGGCAGTCAGGGAACAGAATTTTGAAAAATTTAAAGCATATACCGATATTGTGGATAATGAACTTCCGCACACCTTGAGAGGGCTGCTCAGGTTCGTTCCCAAACAGAAGGAGATTCCGCTCGAACAGGTTGAACCGGTAGAAAATATTCTCAAACGCTTCCAGATCGGAGCCATGTCCTATGGTTCCCTTTCCAAGGAAGCGCATGAAGCTATCGCGATTGCCATGAACCGGATTGGCGGAAAGTCCAACACAGGTGAAGGAGGTGAGGATCCGAGACGCTATGGAACAGACCGGAACAGTGCTGTCAAGCAGGTAGCTTCCGCAAGATTCGGCGTGACGAGCGCTTACCTCAATTCTGCAGAGGAAATCCAGATCAAGATTGCCCAGGGAGCGAAACCGGGTGAAGGAGGAAACCTGCCGGGCAAAAAAGTTTATCCGACGGTTGCCAGCATTCGTTTTTCAACGCCGGGCGTCTCTCTGATTTCGCCGCCACCGCACCATGACATTTACTCCATTGAAGACCTGGCGGAGCTGATTTATGATCTCAAAAACGCTAATCGCGATGCCAGGATCAGCGTCAAGCTGGTATCTGAAAATGGCGTTGGTACGATAGCCTGCGGCGTGGCCAAGGCAGGCGCTGATGTTATCCTGATTTCAGGATATGACGGAGGTACCGGAGCGGCTCCGATGACATCCATCCATAACGCGGGACTGCCCTGGGAGCTGGGACTGGCAGAGGCTAATCAGGCTCTGATTGATAATAAGCTCCGCGACAGGGTCATCCTGGAGACAGACGGCAAGCTCATGAGCGGAAGAGACGTTGCGATTGCGGCTCTTCTGGGCGCGGAGGAATTTGGCTTTGCGACGGCCGCCCTTGTATCTCTGGGCTGTATGATGATGCGGGTATGCAGCAAGGATACCTGCCCGGTTGGAATTACCACGCAGAATGAAAAGTTAAGAAAGAATTTCAAGGGCAAGCCGGAACATATCATATGCTTCCTGACTTATGTAGCCATGCAGCTGAGACAGATTATGGCCAAGCTGGGATTTGCAACCGTAGAGGAAATGGTTGGACGGTCCGACTGTCTTGAAAAGAGAGACGTGGGAGGCAGAAGGGGCTCCAAAGCAGACTTCTCTATCATATTGAAGGGAGGCTATGCACAGGCTGCGGCGCGTCACTTTGATCCGGAGAAGCGCTTTGATTTCAAACTGGAACGGACTCTGGATCTGTCGAAACTCCTGCCTGCCTTCTGTACAGATTTCTTTGATCAGGTCGAGAAGAACCCCGGTCTTGGCTTGAAGAAAGAGTGCGCTGTTGACGTCTGCTGTACGGACCGTGCTTTCGGAACCATTCTGGGATCTGAAATCACGAGGAGATTCGGGAACAGCCTGCCGGATGATGCCGTTACGGTCAGAGCAAAAGGCGGGGCCGGCCAGTCACTGGGAGCCTTTATTCCCAATGGCATGACCATCCGTTTGGAAGGAGATGCGAATGACGGAGTCGGCAAGGGACTGTCGGGCGGCAAGATCGTTATTGTTCCCCCTGCAGGTTCTACGTTCAAATCGGAAGAGAACATTATCGTCGGTAATGTAGCCCTTTATGGCGCTACCGGCGGCAAACTTTATATAGACGGTATAGCTGGGGAACGCTTCTGCGTCCGCAACAGCGGCGCTACGGCAGTTGCCTGCGGCTGCGGAGATCACGGTCTGGAATATATGACGGGAGGACGTGCAGTCATCCTGGGACCGACCGGCAAAAACTTCGCTGCAGGAATGAGCGGAGGCATTGCTTACATACTGGATCCGGAGCATTCCCTCTATCGCGTGCTTAACCGCGGCATGGTCAGCATGACGGAAGTAACCGAAAAATCCGATACGGCCGAACTGCTTGGCATTCTTACCGATTATGTAAATGAAACGGGCTCCGAACTTGGCCGCAAGATTCTGGCAAGCTTCGACTCCTACCTTCCCAACTTCAAGAAGGTCATTCCATATGATTATAAGAAGATGATTGAAAAGGTAGGCGAACTCGAAAGCAGAGGATTCTCCGGCGAAAGAGCTCAGTGGGAGGCATTCCGGGAACTTCAGCGATAAATCCCCAGCCAATAGAAAGACATGACGGGAGCTTGCTCACGAGAGTGGCTTTCTATTAGGCGGGATAACGGAGAAGAGCATGAAAGTTCTGCGAAGCAGAACGAAACACATAGTTCACTTGGTGAGGTATTTTCGAGCCTAGTGAAATAGCGTGCAGAGCAGTGCAAAGCACGGAGCCATGCGTGGATTTATCGCGTACCAGCGAAAAAAATCTTGCTATTAAAGTGCGAAGCACGTATAACATTTTTTGAAAGGATGAAGCATGGGAAAGATTACAGGATTTATGGAATACGAGCGGGAGGATAACCGTTACGTGCCTGTACAGGACCGCATCAGGAATTATGATGAGCTTTATGTCCGGCTTCCGGAGGACGAAAGGCGGCGCCAGGCTGCCAGATGCATGAACTGCGGTGTACCGTTCTGCCAGTCGGCAATGCAGCTTTCCGGTATGGTGACGGGATGTCCTCTTCATAATCTTATTCCGGAGTGGAACGATCTCCTCTACCGGGGAGATTTAAAGCATGCCCTGGAGCGTCTATTAAAGACCAGCAGTTTCCCTGAATTTACGGGAAGGGTCTGCCCGGCTCTTTGCGAAAAAGCATGTATTCTGGGGATGATCGACAAGCCGGTTGCGACCCATGATAACGAACTTTTCCTGATTGAAGAGGGATTCCGCAAAGGACTGGTTCAGCCTCGGCCTCCTAAGACGCGCAGCGGTAAAAAGGTAGCCGTGATCGGATCCGGTCCTGCAGGACTTGCGGCGGCAGACATGCTGAACCGCAGAGGTCATACTGTGACCGTTTATGAGCGGGACGACCGCATAGGCGGACTGCTGACTTATGGCATTCCGAATCAGAAGCTTCCTAAGGAAGTCGTTGCCAGAAGAGCAAAGCTGATGGAAGAGGAAGGGGTTATCTTCAGAACAGGCTGCAACGTTGGAATCGACGTTCCTGCTGACGAAATCCTGAAGAATTACGATGCCGTTCTGCTCAGCTGCGGCGCCAAGCATGCCAGACCGCTTGCGGCGAAGAACATTGAGAATGCAAAGGGCGTATATTTTGCCGTAGATTATCTGACATCTGCAGCGAAACATCTTCTGGATGGCAAAAAGTTCATCGACGCCAAAGGTAAGAACGTCGTCATTGTCGGAGGCGGTGATACCGGAAACGACTGTGTAGGTACCAGTATCCGCCAGGGAGCGGCCTCCGTCGTTCAGCTGGAAATGATGCCGGAACCGCCGATTGAGCGGACTGCTTCCAATCCATGGCCGGAGTGGCCCAAGGTCAAGAAGACAGATTACGGACAGATTGAGGCGGAAGGTGTATTTGGTCAGGATCCCAGAGTTTATCAGACCACGGTCGAAGAAGTAATCTGCGACAAGAGAGGAAATTTAAAAGCGGTCAGAACGGTTAAGGTGGCTTTTGAGAATGGAAAGCTGACTGCCCAGGAGGGAAGTCAGAAGGAAATCCCATGCCAGATTCTGATCATTGCAGCAGGTTTCCTTGGAGCAGAGAACTATACCCCCGATGCTTTCAAGGCGCCTCTGGATAACCGAAACAGGGTAAAAACAAGAGAAGACAGCACACAGGTGGATGGAAAGGTTTTTTCCGCAGGAGACATGAGAAGAGGCCAGTCTCTGGTCGTATGGGCGATTGCGGAAGGCAGAAAAGCAGCAAAGGAGATTGACGGATACTTATTATGCGGGCATATCTGATATTAGAGAACGGAAAAATTTTTGAAGGAGAGGGAATCGGCTCGTCCAGAGATTCCATCGCGGAAGTTGTCTTTAATACCTCTATGACGGGTTACGAGCAGGTGCTTACGGATGCCTCTTACGCGGGGCAGGCGGTCTGCATGACTTATCCCCTGATTGGAAATTACGGGGAAAACCCGGAGGATATGGAAGGAAAAGTTCCGAATGTGGAAGGTTTTCTGGTCCATGAGCTTTCGCCGGTCGCCAGCAACTTCCGAAATATGGGCAGCATCAGTGATTTTCTGGAGAAGTACGATATTCCCGGAATTCAGGGCATAGATACCCGGGCTCTGACCAGGATCATCCGTGAGCATGGAACCCTCAACGGTCTGATCACCAGAAAAGCGAACCTGGATCTGGACCAGGTAAAGCAGCAGCTTGCCGCATACCGTGTAGGTGATGTTGTAAGCAAGGTGACCTGCAAAGAAGTTTATACGAAAAAAGCAGATCCGGAAAAAGCCATCGGACTGAAGGTCGCTCTGGTAGACCTGGGACTGAAGCAGAGCATTGTGAAATCCCTTACGAAAAGGGGAGTAGATGTAACGGTTTATCCTGCGGGTACAAAAGCGGAGGATATTCTTGCGGCGAAACCTGACGGCATCATGCTGAGCAATGGTCCCGGAGATCCCTGTGACTGCGGGGAAGTCATAAAGGAAGCAAAAAAACTTTTTGATTCCGGTACGCGTATTTTCGCAATCTGCCTGGGACATCAGATCATGGCCCTTGCCAACGGCATGGAAACAGAAAAGATGCATTTTGGCCACAGAGGCGGCAACCATCCGGTGCGCGATCAGAAGACCGGAAGGGTATATGTCACTTCACAGAACCATGGCTACGTCGTAAAGGCGGACGCTGTTGATAAAAATATTGCAGAACCTTCCTTTGTCAACGTCAACGATGGAACGATTGAAGGCCTTGCCTATAAGAACAGGCCGGTACTGACCGTCCAGTTCCATCCGGAAGCCGCGCCGGGTCCGGCAGATACAGGATTTTTGTTTGACCGTTTTATCGAGGCTATGAAACAGGACAAGGCAGCCCTGCAGCAATAAGGACAGAAAGAAAAAACGCCGGAGTATTGAAAAAATCAGCCAGGCGTTTTTTCAAAGGTTTTCAGCACAGATGATCATAAGCCCTCTGGCTTTGCACATGGACAGAAAGTGGGAAAAGTATGCCGAAAGATAACAGAATCAAAAAAGTACTGCTGATTGGTTCGGGGCCGATCGTAATCGGACAGGCAGCGGAATTTGACTATGCCGGGACGCAGGGATGCCGGGCTCTTCGGGAAGAAGGCGTTGAAATCGTTCTGGTCAATTCCAATCCGGCTACGATTATGACAGATCCGGATATAGCGGATCACGTCTACATGGAGCCGCTTACCGTGGAGTCTCTGGAAAGAATTATTGAGAAGGAGAAGCCGGACAGCCTGCTTCCGACTCTGGGAGGCCAGGCCGGATTGAACCTGGCTGTTGAACTTTCGGAAAATGGTTTCCTGGCTGAGCATAATGTGCGCCTGATCGGAGCTTCCGTTGAATCTATCAAGAAAGCGGAAGACCGGCAGATCTTCCGCGATACTATGAGCGCGATCGGAGAACCGATCGCCCCCTCAAAGGTCGTTACTTCCATTGAAGCCGGCAGGACATTCGCGGAAAAAATCGGTTATCCGGTTGTATTGCGGCCGGCTTATACACTTGGCGGAAGCGGCGGCGGTATAGCAGACACGCCGGAGGAGATGGAAGAAATCCTGGCAAACGGACTTCGTCTTTCCCTTACCGGAGAAGTCCTGGTAGAACAGTCCATCGCCGGCTGGAAGGAAATTGAGTTTGAGGTTATGCGGGATTCCAACGGCAGCTGCATCACAGTCTGCAGCATGGAGAATATTGATCCGGTCGGAATCCATACCGGCGATTCTATTGTAGTTGCACCGACGCAGACTTTGGGCGAAAAGGAATACCAGATGCTGCGTTCGGCGGCTCTTCATATTATTTCAGAAATCGGGATCAGCGGGGGATGCAACGTCCAGTTTGCTCTGAATCCGGACAGCTTCCAGTACTGCGTTATTGAAGTAAATCCCCGTGTAAGCCGTTCTTCGGCTCTGGCTTCCAAGGCAGCAGGTTATCCAATCGCAAAAATCGCGGCAAAACTCGCCCTGGGGTACAGGCTGGATGAACTTCCAAACGCCATTACCAGAAAGACGACCGCCTGCTTCGAGCCGATGCTGGATTACTGCGTTGTCAAGATGCCGCGTTTCCCATTTGATAAATTCCCGGGAGCAGAGCGCACGCTTTCTACTCAGATGCAGGCTACGGGCGAGGTCATGGGAATCTGCACTAATTTTGAAGGCGCTCTCATGAAATCCATCCGCTGCCTGGAACAGCATGTGAATTCTCTTCTTGCGGATGACATCGCGGCGCTGACAGACCAGCAGCTTACCGTGGAACTCGGCAAGCACGATGACCGCCGTCTCTGGAGAGTTGCGGAAGCACTCAGACGGGGAATGACCATGGACGCCATTCACAAGACTACAAAGATTGACGTCTGGTTCCTGTCAAAAATCCGCCATATTGTAGAAGTCGAGGATAAACTGAAGAACCTCAACCGTTTTAATACAGTCGAAGTCCTCCGCGAAGCCAAGGATATCGAATTCCCGGATGCTGTTATTTCACAGCTGTCCGGCATTCCGGAAGATCAGATTAAGGAACTCCGCAAGCGTGAAGGCATCCGGCCCGGATTCCGCATGGTCGACAGCTGCGCCGCAGAGTTTGAAGCAGAAACACCTTATTTCTATTCCGCTTACGAAAGCGAAGATGAGAGCGGAAGGGATGCAGAAGCCGGAGAAGAAACAGATGGGGATGCGGCTGTACAGGAAGGACAGACCAAGAAGAAAGTCCTGATTCTTGGCTCCGGTCCGATCCGTATCGGACAGGGAGTTGAATTTGATTTCTGCTCTGTTCATGCTGCATGGGCTTTCCAGAAGGCCGGCTGGCAGACTGTCATCATCAACAATAACCCGGAGACCGTAAGCACCGATTTCGATATTGCGGATCGACTTTATTTTGAGCCGCTGACTCCGGAGGACGTGGAAGCTGTAGTAGACGCAGAGCGTCCGGACGGAGCGGTCGTTCAGTTCGGAGGACAGACCGCTATTTCCCTTACGGCTGCCCTTGCAAAAATGGGCGTGCCCATCCTGGGAACCAGCGCAGACAATGTAGATGCGGCAGAGGACAGGGAACGCTTTGATGAAATCTTGAGAGCCAACAATATCCTCAGAGCAGAAGGCAAAACAGTTTTTACCGTAGAAGAGGGCGTCAAAGCGGCAGACGAACTGGGCTACCCGGTTCTGGTCAGACCATCCTACGTTTTAGGCGGCCAGGGCATGAGGATTGCGGTCGACGAAGAAGATATCCGCTCTTATATCGGCGCAATCAACCGCTATACCCAGGAACACCCGATCCTGATCGATCAGTACCTGCCGGGCAGAGAGATTGAGGTTGACGCCGTTTCCGATGGAAATGAGGTCATTATACCCGGCATCATGGAGCATATCGAGAAGGCCGGCATTCACTCAGGAGACAGTATTTCTGTTTATCCGGCTCCCGGCATGAGCAGAAAGATTAAGATGGAGATTACTCAGGCAACAAGGAACCTGGCAAGATCACTCCATGTAAAAGGGCTTCTGAACATTCAGTACAACTATTACCAGGGAAGGCTTTACTGCATTGAGGTAAATCCGCGCGCATCCAGAACCGTTCCCTTTATCAGCAAGGTCACCGGCGTTCCGCTTGTTCCTCTGGCAGTACGCGTAATCCTGGGCGAGAACCCGAAGAAGATGGAATTCGGACCGGGACTCTGCAGGGAAAGCAAGCTCGTTGCGATCAAGATGCCGGTCTTCTCCTTTGAGAAAATTCCGGGAGCGGATATTGCCCTTGGACCGGAAATGAAATCTACCGGCGAAGTGCTGGGCATTGCCCATAATTTCCGCAACGCGCTGGAAAAAGCCTTCTCCGGAGCCGGAATCAGGCTGCCCAAGCACAGGAACATGGTTATTACGGTCCGCGACAGCGAGAAGAACGCCATCCTTCCGGCAGCAGAATGGTTTACCAGGCTGGGCTATCATATCTATGCAACTGCCGGAACGGCAAAATTCCTGGAGGAACATGGAATTGAATCCAGTACGGTAGCAAAGCTGGAAGCTCCAAGCCCTAACCTTCGCGACCTGATCCTCAGCCATAAGATCGATCTGGTCATCGACGTTCCGCCGGAAGGAGCCGATCATTCCCAGGATGGATTCCGTATTCGCCGCCTGGCAGTAGAGACCGGTGTAACGGTCCTGACAGCCTCTGAAACTGCGACCGCTTTGGCAGAAGCCCTGTTCGAGAAAGGCAGCGGCACCAGAATGGATCCTGTCGATATCGCGGAAATTTAAGGATAATTTTCAGAAAAGATGTAAAAAATAATGAAAATATGGAATTAATCAAA
The DNA here is from genome assembly GCA_036308545.1 of Eubacterium sp. Classification (GTDB taxonomy): domain Bacteria; phylum Bacillota; class Clostridia; order Lachnospirales; family Lachnospiraceae; genus Bilifractor. The sequence continues at coordinate 38,928 of JAXJVN010000007.1, forward strand.
AAAAATATTGACACAGACGGTCAAAACGATTAATGTGTTAACATGAAATTGAGAGATTTCATAAATATCATAATATGCTGTAAGCAAAGGCGCTTCAGAAATCCTCTTAGAGGGTCTCTGATGCGCCTTTTTTTGTGATAAGTCCAATTCGCTGCACTCGGACATGCCGCTTATGGTCTACGTTGTTTTTCAGACTGTATTCTGTGCAACGGCAGCTGCGATCGTATCGGGGTCTATGGCTGAACGGACAACCCGGAGAAGAAGACGGGGCTGCGCTTGCGGATATCGAATAAGAATGAACCATCCTGCTCTTAGGAAATCTGCCGGATTTTTCCTGGAAAAAAATCCGTCGTGCATTTCCTGACACGGCAGCCATCCGTACAGAAATGCCGGATGTCCGCCTGCGGGAGAACCGGTGCAGGTTTTTTACAGAACTGTAAATGCTATATTGAGATGGAGGCGGGACAAGATGTGTACAATTCTGGCAATGGAAAGAAAAACAGTGCCGCTGGAGAAGGTAAAAGCAAACCTTCGTCTGACGCACTCAAGAGGACCGGACGATGAACGCGTGATTTCAGTAGGCGGCGGCTGGATGGGGTTCCAGCGGCTGGCTATCATGGGACTGACAAAGGAAGGCATGCAGCCTTTCAATCTGGGAGCAGACTATCTGGCATGCAACGGCGAGGTCTATGGCTTCCGTCCGCAGAGAGTCGATATGATTGCGAGAGGCTATAAGTTCCGCAGCACTTCGGACTGCGAAATTCTGCTTCCCCTTTATCAGGAGTTTGGAACCGAGATGTTCTCCATGCTCGATTCGGAATTTGCCCTGGTCATTTATGACGGCGAAAAACGCAAGTGGATCGCTGCAAGAGATCCGATTGGAATCCGTCCACTTTTCTACGGAAACGCAGCAGACGGATCCTATGTGTTCGGCAGCGAGCCCAAGCTGATGCAGGGACTGGTTGAAGGAAAAATTTATCCTTTCCCGCCGGGCTGCTATTATGAAGACGGAAAATTTATCCGCTACTGCGATCCGGCATTTGATCCGGCATCCTATACAGAGACGCAGTTCCCGGAGGAAACAGAGGCAAAGATCCTCAACGGCGGCGAACAGGACCGTATGATTCATGCAACGCCTGACGAGGCATCGGACAAAATCCGTGAGCTGCTGGTTAAGGCTGTAGCCAAGAGGATGGATGCGGATATGCCGGTAGGCTTCCTGCTTTCCGGAGGACTGGATTCCAGCCTGGTGTGTGCGATAGCTGCAAGACTGACCGATAAAAGGATTCGTACCTACGCGATCGGAATGGATATCAACCCGATCGATCTCAAATACGCGAAGGAGACGGCAAAATATCTGAACGCGGACCATACGGAAGTCATCATGACAAAGGAAGACGTCCTGGAGAATCTGAGGGAGCTGATCCATCTACTGGGTACCTGGGATATCACGACCATTCGCGCCAGCATGGGTATGTACCTCTGCTGCAAATACATTCACGAAAATTCAGATATCCGGGTGCTTCTGACCGGTGAGGTTTCAGACGAAATCTTCGGCTATAAATATACCGATTTCGCTCCCTCGCCGGAAGAATTCCAGAAAGAGGCAGAAAAGAGGGTGCGGGAGCTGCATTATTACGATGTCCTCCGCGCGGACCGCTGCATTTCCGTCAATTCCCTGGAAGCAAGGGTGCCGTTCGGAGACCTTGACTTTATAAAATACGTTATGAGGCTGGATCCGAAGATTAAGGTCAACAGCTACGGTAAAGGAAAGTACCTGCTCCGCCATGCGTTTGAGAAAGGCGAATGGCTTCCGGATTCCATTCTCTGGAGAGAAAAGGCAGCCTTTTCCGATGCGGTCGGTCACTCCATGGTAGACGACCTCAAGGCATATGCGGAACAGTTCTATACGGACGAAGAATTCCGGGAAAAATGTGCAAAGTATCCGGAACCCAAGCCTTTTACCAAGGAGAGCCTGCTCTACCGGGAGATTTTTGAGGAATTTTATCCGGGACAGGATCAGATGATCCCCACCTACTGGATGCCCAATAAGACCTGGCCGGGATGCAATGTTGACGATCCGTCCGCCAGAGTCCTTTCCAACTACGGAGCCAGCGGAGATTAAGGAAAAGGTTTTTAAAGCTTTATACCTGCTGTCTGCATGATTGCAGACGAGCGGATTATTTATCAGGCAACCAATGTGAAGAAGCTGTCAGCATTACGCGGACAGGCATTTAGAAACCAGCTGCCCACCGAAAAAGGGGCAAAGAAAGGAGAACTTTCATGGCACATATGACTAAGGACGAAATCAGGAAGATCGTAAAAGAGGAAGATGTCGAGTTTATCCGCATGCAGTTTACCGATATCTTCGGCCAGCTTAAGAACGTGGCAATCACAAAATCTCAGCTTGAGAAAGCGCTCAACAACGAGATTATGATCGACGGAAGCTCTATCGAAGGCTTTGCCAGAATCTATGAATCGGATCAGTATCTGAGACCGGACCTGGATTCTTTCACCATCTTCCCCTGGAGACCTCAGCACGGTAAAGTCGCAAGATTTATCTGCGACGTTTACAATCCGGACGGAACTCCGTTTGCCGGAGATCCTAGAGGCGTCCTGATGAAAACCCTGAAGAAAGCTGCCGACAAGGGATATACCTTCAGTGTAGGACCAGAGCTTGAGTTCTTCCTTTTCGCAACCGACGAAGACGGCAAGCCTACCACAACGACAGGCGATGAGGCAGGATATTTTGATCTTGCTCCGCTTGATCACGGCAGCGATACCAGACGTGAGGTCGTCATGCTCCTGGAGCAGATGGGATTCGAAATTGAAGCCAGCCATCATGAGGTTGCCGAAGGCCAGCATGAGATTGACTTCAAGTATAACGATGCGCTCAGCACCGCTGATAACGTTATGACATTCAAGCTGACCGTCAAGACTACTGCACAGCGCAACGGCATGCATGCCACATTCATGCCCAAGCCGCTTGAAGGCGTCAACGGTTCCGGTATGCATACCAATATGTCCCTGTTCAAGGATGGAAAAAATATTTTCTTCGATCCGAACGGCAAGCGCCAGCTGTCTGAAGAAGCTTACCACTTTATCGCCGGTATCCTTCATCATATGAGAAGCATGGCAGCGGTTACCAACCCGACCGTAAATTCTTATAAGAGACTGGTTCCGGGTTATGAAGCTCCCTGCTACCTTGCATGGTCCGCTTCCAACCGTTCTGCCTTGATCCGTATCCCGGCAGCCAGAGGATCCGCTACCCGTGTAGAGCTCAGATGCCCGGATCCGTCCTGCAATCCTTATCTGGAGTTTGCACTCTGCCTGGCAGCAGGACTTGACGGAATTGAGAAGAAGATGACTCCTCCGGATGAGGTTACTGCAAACATCTTCGAGATGGATGCAGCAGAAAGAGCAGAGAAGGGTATTGTTTCCCTGCCCGGCAACCTCAAGGAAGCTCTGGACGAAATGCAGAAAGATCCGCTGATCCGTGAGACTCTGGGCGATCATGTATATGAGCAGTACATCGCAGGCAAGATCAAAGAGTGGGATTCCTACAGAACCTCCGTATCTCAGTGGGAGCGCGACCGCTACATGGTTACCTACTAATTCGATTGTTTTATAAGTAAGATGTAAATCCTGTCAAGGTACAGCCGGTATATTTCTTAAAAAAGATATTTACCCTGTGCCTTGAAAGGATGCATGAGAATTGGAGGTACGCATGGAGCGTATAGTAATCGCAATTACGAACGATACGCTAAGGAAGAGCGTGACCGACATTCTCCTGAAAAACGGGATAAAAGTGCGCGGATCCGTCAAAAGCGGCATGGAGGCTACAAGAGCCCTCATGCGTATGGACGGAGGTATCCTGATCTGCTCGCCGGTCCTCAGGGACTGTACATCGGATCAGCTGGCTGACAGGCTGGGAGAAACAGTTTATCTCTTAGTCGTAGGCCATCCTGCTGCGCTTGCCAACTGCGACAGTGGGGAAACCTTCAAGGTCAGTCTGCCTGTCAAGGCACCGGAACTGATCGGAAGTCTCCGGATTCTGATGCAGCTGGATGAACGCAGATATGCGGTGCGCAGGAAACCGCCGGTAAGAAGCAGCGAAGACCAGGCACTGATCCAGTCTGCAAAAGATTATCTCATGAACAGAAGAAGAATGTCGGAAGAGGAAGCACATCGTTTCCTACAGAAACAAAGTATGGATACGGCGACACCGATTACGGAAATAGCCAGAATGATTCTGTACCACTCAGAATAAAAAATGCATGCCGGTATCCTGCTTTTTACAGAAGGCAGAACATTTCCGCTGGGATAAGATTTTTTCTTGACACATAAGCCGAAAAGAATTAAGGTTTTATTCATGGAAAAAATATTATACCAACTGAATCTAAGTCATGAGCAAAGGCACTTCGGAAACCCCAAGGGGTATCTGACGCGCCTTTTTTGATTACAGGGCGCTGGTGTCCTGTGGACACCGTTTAGCGCCGACCGGAGCGAAGCGGAGACCTGCAGCTCTCAGAGACGCGTCAAGCTTGCTTGTAAGCGGCTATGACTTGTTGACCCGCCTCACAATGAGCGTATGAGCTTTTTCCGTGTAATCATCAATTTAGAAACGCAGCAATAATCTATCAAAGCAGGAGGAGTACGAATGGGAGTCAAATATGTATTTGTAACGGGTGGAGTCGTCTCCGGCCTTGGAAAAGGAATCACGGCAGCGTCCCTGGGCAGACTGCTTAAGGAACGCGGCTACAAGATTACCATGCAGAAATTCGATCCTTATATCAATATCGATCCGGGAACCATGAACCCGGTTCAGCATGGTGAGGTTTTTGTAACAGACGATGGAACCGAGACCGATCTGGACCTGGGTCATTACGAGCGTTTCATCGATGAAAGTCTGGATAAGAGAGCCAATGTCACGACCGGAAAGGTGTACTGGTCTGTTCTCCAGAAAGAGAGAAGAGGAGACTTTGGAGGAGGTACCGTTCAGGTCATTCCTCATATTACCAATGAAATTAAGAGCCGTTTTTACCGCAATGATACGATTGCGGAAGATGACACAACGCATGTTGCCATCATAGAAGTGGGCGGAACCGTCGGAGATATTGAGAGCCAGCCCTTCCTGGAGGCAATCCGTCAGTTCCAGCACGACATCGGCAAAGATAATGCGATCATGATCCATGTCACACTGGTTCCTTATCTGAAAGCATCTGAGGAGCTGAAGACAAAGCCGACTCAGGCATCGGTCAAGACCCTGCAGGGACTTGGAATCCAGCCCGACATCATTGTCTGCAGGACCGAGCATGAACTGAATGAGGGAATTCGTTCCAAGATTTCTCTTTTCTGCAACGTGCCGGTCAGGGACGTCATTCAGAACCTGGATCTTCCGACCGTTTATGCGGCTCCGCTTGCCATGGAGGAAGAAGGTCTGGCAGACGACGTCTGCGAGCTGCTTGGCCTGGAAAATAAGAAGCCGGACCTGGCGGAATGGGCTGGAATGGTGAACCGCATGCTGCATCCGGAAAAGGAAGTGACCATTGCTCTCGTAGGAAAATATGTATCTCTTCATGATGCGTACATGAGCGTGGTAGAATCCCTGAAGCACGCAGGCGCTGCCTATAATACGAAAGTTAATATCAAATGGATCTCTTCTGAGGATGTAACAGAGGAAAATGTTTCAGAACTTCTGGGCGACGTCCAGGGCCTGATCGTGCCGGGAGGATTCGGAAATCGCGGAATCCCGGGCATGATCACAGCTATCCGTTATGTCCGTGAAAATAAGATTCCTTACCTGGGACTTTGTCTTGGCATGCAGCTTTCTATCGTAGAATTTGCCCGTGACGTGCTGAAATTTGACGATGCAGACTCTACCGAACAGAACCCGGAAACCGGACATCCCATGATCCACATCATGCCGGACAAGGACGGACTGGAAGACATCGGCGGAACCTTAAGGCTCGGTGCATATCCCTGCGTTCTGGACAAGACATCTCTTGCCTACAGACTGTATGGGCAGGAAGAAATCAGTGAACGCCATCGTCACAGATATGAAGTAAATAACTATTACCGTGACGACCTGAAAAAAGGCGGCATGAAACTGTCCGGCATCTCGCCCGACGGCAGGATCGTAGAAATGGTCGAGATTCCGGAACATCCCTTCTTCATCGCTACCCAGGCTCATCCCGAATTCAAATCCCGCCCCAACAAGCCGCATCCTTTGTTCCTGGGACTGGTAGGTGCTGCACTTGATCTGACCAGGTAACCGGCCAAAGTAATAGTCGCTTTATGCTGCCATTGTGTCGCGTGTGCATTGCGGGAGCAAGTGCTTCGCGCATCGCGTACGAAAATGCTCTTTGGCGGGTGATTTGGATATAGTTCACAAAGGCTTTGTAAAAATGAAACAATCTATGTAAGGATTGAAAAAACTCTTGTAAAAAGATTTCATTTTTGCAACAATAAAAAATGGAGTTTTACCTGAATATCAAGGAGGTATTTAAAAATCATGAGCGCAAATGTTTTAGATTGTAAACTGGTAGCTCAGTCCATTAAAGATGAGTGCAAAGCTGCAGCAGCTGAGCTGAAGGCAAAGGGTATTACCCCCAAGCTGGGCATTGTCCGCGTAGGCGAAAAGGGACCGGACCTTTCTTATGAGAAGGGTGCTACCAAAACCATGGCAGAGGCAGGAATTGAAGTTGAAGTTTTTGCTATGCCCGCAGATGTGTCTCAGGAAGACTATATTAAGAAATTCCGTGAGATTAACGCTGATCCGTCTATCCACGGCATCCTTGCTTTCCGTCCGCTCGACAACATTGATGAGAACGTTGCCATTGGCGAGAACCTGAATCCGCTTAAAGATGTTGACGCCTGCACGGCAGCCAACATGGGCAAGCTGGTTGTTAACGATCCGACCGGGCTTTATCCCTGCACCGCTCAGGCTATCGTAGCAGTTATTGATTACTATGCCGACGAGATTAAGAAAATCCGCCAGGCAAAATATCAGCCGCTTCCTCTGGCTAAACCAGGACAGGAAGACGACGTAGCCTGCGGACTGGACGTCTGCATTATCAACAACTCCAACGTTATCGGCAAGCCGGTGTCCATGATGCTGACTAACCGTTTCGCGACCGTATCCATCGTTCATCATCTGACCCACGGCGAAGTCAAGAACGATTACATCAAAAAAGCAGATGTTGTTGTCTGCGCTACACCGTTCAAGGATTCCATCACGGCAGATATGCTGCGTGAGGGTCAGGTTGTTATCGACGCTGCCGTTGTACGTACCAAACTCTTCGACGAAGCAGGCAATCCGGTTATCAATGAGAAGACCGGACGCCAGAAGATCAAGACCTACGGCTGCTGCTCTGATGACGTAGAAGAGATTGCAAGCTGGAAGACCCCGGTTCCGGGTGTCGGCGCCATCACATCCGCAATCCTTGCGAGAAACCTGATCAAGGCCTGCAAGCTTCAGAACAATATCCAGTAACTGCGTGCTGAATTCATCGCGAATTCATCACTTATAAATCGTAAAAAAACCGCTCAGCTCCCGTAAAAAAGGAGAGAGCGGTTTTTTTACACATCCGATTTTCTATCAGAAAAAATCTGAAAAAACCGCAAAGATAAGAAAAGTGTTGTATAATTAGTGCATCAGCCGAGGCGCAAAGCATAGCTTTATGGATAGGAAGTACGGTTCGTGTAAGCTTCCGTGAGTACTGCAGAAAGACAGCATGATAATAGGAGTACGGTATGATAAAAAAGAATTCTGATAAATTACTCTGGTATGATCGCAAGAGGACGTTCCTGGGTCTTCCCTGGTCCTTTACCAAATATGCCCTGACAAAGGAAAAACTGGTCGTTGACGTTGGTTTCCTCAACCTGACGGAATACGAAGTCCGCCTCTATCGCGTGGTCAACGTGAACCTGAAGAAATCGCTGGGGCAGAGAATGTTCGGTCTGGGAACCATTCATATCGACTCCAATGATCATGATCTCCGGTCCTTTGATCTGAAGAACATCAAGAATGCAGACGAGGTCAAGGAACTCCTGTCCGATCAGGTAGAGGCGGAACGCCAGCGCAACCACGTTTCCTCACGTGAAGTCATGATGAATGACGCCGGTTCCTATGAGGACAGAGAGACCGACATGCAGGATTACGGCGGACATGATGATTACGAGCCGGATCAGGATGACAATGATGAGCATGATGACAGCTTTGATCCTGACGACAACGACTGGAACGGGCCGGAAGACGAAAACTAAAATAGAAGAATGCTTTAGTTCCGAAATTGACAGATGAAATAAAAACGTAAAAATATGCCGCAGGAAGTCTGATCATGACTTCTATGCGGCGTATTTTTACATAGATATTTTTTCCTTAAAGCAGTCCCAGTGTTTTGAAAAGGAAGAGCCAGGCTGTGAGCGTAAAGGCTGAAAACAGACTGGTTATAAGGACGGTTGTGGAGGTCAGTGTTCCTTCGTGCCCCATATTCCTTGCCATGATATAAGAAGCAACGGTTGTTGCGGAACCGCTCATAATGAGGATTGCGACCAGCTCCTGGTCTCGGAAGCCGAGCTTGTAAGCAAGGGCAATTAGCAGAGCGGAGAAGCCCACGAGCTTAAGGAAGGACGCGCTGACGGAAGGCAGGAGACGTCCTTTTGCCTTGTTAAAATCAATCTGGGCACCCATGGCAATGAGTCCAAGAGGAGAAGCCGTACGGCCTATGTAAGAGCAGGTCGTATTCAGTATTGTCGGCATGGGAAGCCGTAAGAGGGACCAGGTGAAGCCAATTAGAATTCCCAGAATAATGGGATTGGTAATGACACCGAAGCGAATGTGGCGAATCATGGCACTTTTGCTCTTATAAGCAGAGTTACTCCGGTCGGAACGCGTGGATTCCAGAATGAAGACCGCAGCGGCATTATAAAGCGGTACGCTGCCCAGCATCATCAGAGCACCCATGGGCGTGGACGTATAAATATTCTCCAGATAGGCAACGCCCAGAAGAGAAGCACTGCTGCGGTAAGAAGCCTGAATGAACTCACCTCTCTCAGACCTGTCCTTGATCAGCAGGGCGAAAAGTGCCGAAATCAGAATACAGAGAAGCGTTCCGAAGAAACAAAACAGGACAAAGCGTCCGTCCCAGGCAGCCAGAAAATCGACCGTAGAGATTTGCAGAAAGAGATTGACCGGAAGAGCAATCTTGAAGACAAAGGAATTCAGGTTATTGGCGAAAGTCTCGCTGATAAAGCCTTTTTTCCGGAAAAACATCCCCGCAAGCATCAGCAGGAAGACAGGCATAGTAACGTTAAGACTGAAAAGTAGATTTTCCATAATTCCTCCGATTGAAAGCAAAGAAAATCCAGCAATGATGCAGATGGAAAAGCCTTTAACATCATTGCTGGATTTTCTTTTGGCTGCAGCGTACAGGACTTGAACCTGTGACCCCCTACACGTCAAGCAGATGCTCTCCCAGCTGAGCTAACACTGCGCATGACGTTATGATAGCAGACTCAGCAGGGTTTGTCCACAAATTTTTTATCCTGTACTTACAGCTTTTTTACTTATTTTGCACGTACCATTTTTCTCCAAATGATCATAATGGGAAAAAAGTGCAGTTCTTATATCATGCCTTAACGGATTCCGCGATTGCGTCTGCCATGGCATCCAGGTCAGCCAGGTTCTGATCATGGACTGTGGAAGTGAAGGTCATCTCGCTGATGATGTTCATGCCCTTCATCTCTTCCAGGGAAGTCTTGATCAGAGAATCAATCTTATTAGGAGCCCAGGAACCATTGCCGATGATGGCGCAGGTCCGCTGCTGCAGGTTGAGGGCTTTCATGTCTTCCAGGAAATCCTTGACCGGCGGGAAGATTCCCATATTGTAGGTTACGCAGGCAAAAACGATATGGCTGTACTTGAACAGGTCGCTGATCAGGTAGCTCTTGTGCGTAGAGGAGGCATCATAGATGCGGGTATTGGTCACGCCGCGCTCGGTAAGACGCATGGCAAGCGCCTCTGCGGCAGCTTCGGTCCCGCCGTACATGGAGCCATAGACGATCATGACGCCTTTTTCCTCCGGCGTATAGGTTGACCAGTGCTGGTACTTGTCAATGAACCAGCCGATGTTTTCTCTCCAGATTGGTCCGTGCAGAGGGCAGATCATCTTGATCGGAAGTCCGGAAGCTTTCTTCAGGACAGCCTGGACCTGGGGACCGTATTTACCGACGATATTGGTGTAGTATCTTCTGGCTTCGTCCAGCCATTCGGATTCGAAGGGAACCTCATCCGCGAAAAGCTTGCCGTCCAGAGCCTTGAAGGAACCAAAAGCGTCCGCGGAGAAGAGAACGCCGTTCGTGGTATCGAAGGTCATCATGACTTCCGGCCAGTGGACCATGGGAGCCTTAACAAAGGCAACGGTATGCTTTCCAAAGCAGCGTGTATCGCCTTCTGTTACCAGATCCAGATTGTCCGGATTAACCTTGAAGCCAAACTGATCCATGAACTTGGCGCATTTATCCGTTGTAATGACCTTAGCCTCCGGCCAGCGGATCAGAACTTCTCCAAGAGAAGCGCCATGGTCCGGCTCCAGGTGGTTGACGACAATGGCATCCAGCTTTCTGCCTGCCAGAACGCCTTCCACATTGTCCAGAAACTGACGGCAGACAGCCCAGTCAGCTGTATCGAAGAGGACAGCCTGCTCATCGAGCAGAACGTAAGAGTTATAAGAAACACCGTGATAGAGGGGATGAATATTCTCAAAAAGGGACAGACGATGGTCGTCGGCGCCTACCCAGTAGAGGTCATCCGTAACTTTTCTGAAATTGTACATGCTACTCCTTTCTGTGCAATTGTTAGACGTGAAAAAACAAAAAGCCTGTTCTTCCGTCTGAAGCAGATCAGATGGAACAATACTGAATTCAAATGTGCTAGGGGTCTGCAGAATTCGGAAACACTATGGAACTGCAGAAATCAAATCTACAATGGGATTATATCGCATGTACTGAAAAATCGAAAGAAAAACAAAGAACCGCATTCACAGAAAAACAAGAAAGAAAAACAAAGAACCGCGATTCCACAAAACTGCCCATTCACGCCCGGATTATGGTACAATAAACTCATCTGCAGAAACGTGAAAAAACACCTTGCCATTAGTCGATGACGATGAGGCATAAAAGCAGCAGAAAGTTTTTAAAAAAATGGAAAGGAAGGAAATCAGCATGTATCAGGATGATTACAAGAGATGGCTTCAGGCGGATCTTGTCGATTTCGATCTGAAGAAGGAACTGCAGGATATCGAGGGAGATGACGAGGCTATCAAAGACCGCTTTGCCGTCGCGCTGAAATTTGGAACTGCAGGACTTCGTGGAACGCTTGGCGCAGGAACAAACCGTATGAATATCTGGGTCGTTCGCCAGGCTACCCAAGGCGTTGCAGACTGGGTCAAGGGAGAAGGCGGCACGCAGACCGTAGCCATCAGCTATGACAGCCGTCTGAAGGGATGGAACTTCGCCCGGGATGCTGCAGGCGTTCTGGCTGCCAATGGAATCAAGGTCCGCATCTATGATGAGCTGATGCCGGTACCGGCGCTTTCTTTTGCAACCAGATACTATAAATGCAACGCCGGTATCATGATCACGGCTTCCCACAATCCGGCGAAGTACAACGGCTACAAGGCTTATGGCCCGGACGGCTGCCAGATGACCGACGATGCGGCAGCAGTCGTATACGATGCCATTCAGAAGACCGACGTCCTCACCGGGGCGAAATATATGTCCTTTGCGGAAGGCGTTGAAAAGGGACTGATCCAGTTCGTCGGAAACGACTGCAAGGATGCTCTCTATAAAGCAATCGAATCCTATCAGGTCAGACCCGGCCTCTGCAAGACCGCCGGTCTCAAGCTGGTTTATTCACCGCTTAACGGAACCGGACTGGTACCGGTTACCCGCGTTCTGACCGACATCGGAATTTCCGATATCACCATTGTTCCGGAGCAGGAGTACCCCAACGGCTACTTCACGACCTGCTCTTATCCGAATCCGGAAATCTTTGCCGCCCTTGAAAAGGGTCTGGAGCTTGCAAAAGAGACCGGAGCCGACCTGATGCTGGCGACCGATCCGGATGCTGACCGCGTCGGAATTGCAATGAAATGTCCGGATGGAAGCTATGAGCTGGTTTCCGGTAATGAAATGGGCGTTCTGCTTCTGGATTATATCTGCGCAGGCAGAATTGAAAAGGGCACCATGCCCAAGAACCCGGTAGCGGTTAAGTCCATCGTTTCCACACCGCTGGCTAACCTGGTTGCAGAGCATTACGGCGTAGAGCTTCGCGAGACCCTGACCGGCTTCAAGTGGATTGGCGATCAGATTGCGCATCTGGAAGCAGACGGCGAGGTTGAGCGCTTCATCTTCGGTTTTGAGGAATCCTACGGATATCTGGCAGGCCCCTATGTCCGTGACAAGGATGCTGTCATCGGCTCCATGCTGATCTGCGAGATGGCAGCATATTACCGCAGCATCGGATCTTCCATCAAGCAGCGCCTGGAAGAGATTTACAAAGAATACGGCCGCTACCTCAATAAGGTAGACAGCTTCGAATTCCCGGGACTTACCGGAATGGACAAGATGGCCGGCATGATGGAGAACCTGAGAAAGAATCCGCCGGCAGAATTCGCGGGCAAGCAGGTAACGAAGGTCACAGACTACGAAAAGCCGGAAGAAACCGGCCTTCCCAAAGCCAACGTTCTGATCTACAAGCTGGATGACGGAGCATCTGTTGTTGTACGTCCGTCCGGAACTGAGCCCAAGATCAAGACCTATTTCACGACCAAGGGCAAGGATCTGGCAGAAGCAGAAGCAGAGAAGGAAAAGCTGGCAGAGGCTGTTAAACCGTATCTGAGCTGATGAATCCGTCTCTCGAAGGCTGAATGGATGGAAGGCTGTCAAGCCTCATCCGGTCTGAAAAAAACAGAATGTAATACCCGGCTGCATGCGGAATGGGGTTTCGTATGAAGCCGGGTATTTTTTGGGATAACAATCATAAGTCTTTTTCCTGCATCTGTATGCGGCGGTGTTCAGAAAACGAGGAAAATAAAGGAGTTTTTTGAAATGGGAAATATGAAATTTGATTATGATATAGCGATTATCGGAGCAGGTCCGGGAGGACTTTTTTCCGCCTATGAGCTGATGAAACTGAGACCGGAGCTTAAAATTGTCGTTTTTGAATACGGGAACCCGCTGGAGAAGAGAAAATGCCCGATTGACGGCGACAAAGTCAAGCAGTGCATTCACTGCAAGACCTGCGCCATCATGAACGGCTTCGGAGGTGCAGGCGCCTATTCTGATGGAAAATATAATATAACTAATGAGTTCGGCGGAACTCTTTACGAATACATTGGCAGAGAAAAAGCCATGGAACTCATGAACTATGTAGACAAGATTAATCTTGCTCATGGCGGAGAAGGTACGAAGCTCTATTCCACCGGTGATACGCCAATTAAAAAGCTCTGCCTGGAGAATGGTCTCCATCTTCTCAACGCGTCGGTCCGTCATCTGGGAACAGATATTAATTACAAGGTCCTGGAAAATCTTTATCAGGAAATGAAAGACCACGTTGATTTTCATTTCTTGACTCCGGTGAGAGAAATACAGAGACTGGACGAAGAGGGGAATCTTATCGATGAAGTTTCCAATGGTGCTTTCGCAGAAGGAAGGGCGGATAAACAGAAGACAGATCTTTCTTCCGGAGCTCTTGCTGAAACTGAGACCGGAACTGCCGCTGAAACTGGGGCGGCAGGCTATCTGGCTGTAACAGAGAAAGGAAATTTCACCGCCCGCAAGTGCATCATCTCCGTCGGCCGAAGCGGAAGCAAGTGGATGGAAAAGGTCTGTGGGGATATGAAAATCCCAACTCACTCCAACCGCGTGGATATCGGCGTACGCGTGGAGCTTCCGGCATTGATTTTCAAGGATATTACGGACGAGCTTTATGAAAGCAAGATCGTCTACACGACCAAGAAATACCAGGACCGTGTCCGGACCTTCTGCATGAATCCCAGAGGCATTGTTGTCAACGAGAACACCAATGGAATTATAACTGTGAATGGACACAGTTATGAAGACCCCGCCCTGCAGACTGAAAATACAAACTTCGCCCTGCTGGTCTCCAAGCACTTCACAGAGCCCTTCAAGGATAGCAACGGATACGGAGAAAGCATCGCCCGCCTGTCCAACATGCTTGGCGGCGGTGTCATCGTCCAGCGCTTCGGCGATCTGATCAGAGGACAGCGGAGCAATGAAAAGAGAATCAGCAAGAACTTCATGCAGCCTACGCTTAAGGCAACGCCCGGCGATCTCAGCCTTGTCATGCCCAAACGGATCCTGGACGGCATCATCGAGATGATTTATGCTTTGGACAAGATTGCCCCGGGTACGGCAGGAGACGAGACCTTGCTCTATGGCGTCGAGGTCAAGTTCTATAACATGGAAGTTGAACTTGACCACAATCTCGAGACCCTGCACAAGGGGCTCTTCGTCATCGGGGACGGAAGCGGCGTCACCCATTCCCTGTCCCATGCGTCAGCCAGCGGAGTGCATGTGGCACGCTATCTGGCAGAGAATATGTAAATGTGAGGTTAATGAAGCGTTTGCACCTGACTGAACAGGGTACATATTTGCTTTTTGCTCCGCTTCGGAATCTCTAACTCTGACTAGAGGTGCAAGGAAAAACACCTTGCGCCTCAAGACAGAGTAAGAGATTCTTCCAGATGTCGCTTCAAAGCAAATACGCACCCTGTCCAGTCGAATCTCGCGAACATTTAGATAAATATAAGTTTATTCGCTGCGCAGCGCTTCCACCGGATCTTTGCGGCTTGCCGCGCTGGAGGGTATGATTCCTGCTATCAGGGTCAGGAGGACGGAGATTCCGATCAGCCCCAATGCGGCAGCAGGTTTAAGCTGCATGATATTGGGCACGTTGGTACGGGCCAGGATCATGCGGTTGGCGAATGGCGTGACGGCGTAGACGATGGCAATCGCGATGATGCCGGATATGAGTCCTTCTATGAAGGTCTCGGCATTGAAGATATTGGCGACGTTGAGCTTGGATGCGCCCATTGCGCGCAGGATACCAATTTCTTTCTTCCTTTCCAGGACAGAGATGTAAGTAATGATTCCAATCATGATGGAGCTTACGACCAGCGATACGCTGACGAAGGCGATCAGGACGAAGCTTACCATATGGATGATATCCGTGACATTACCCATGACTGTTCCCATGACATCGGAATAGTGGATGACGCGGGTCTCGTTTCCTTCTGCTTTTACCTTGCTGTTGTAATCGTTAATAAAGTTCCGGACGTCTGTTTTTGCATCAAAGTCAATGGGATAGATGCTGATGGATTTGGGACTTTTCAGGTCCGCGTAGCCCAGCTTGTCCAGATTGTTGTCATAGGTCAGCTGGGAGGAATTCATATAATCCGCAAGCAGGGAGGTCAGCTCATCCGCCGTCATGTTCAGCTGGAACGCGTTGCTCAGACCGGATGGATCAAACCGGAAGGCATTGGCCATGGCATCCTGCATCTGGCTGGATAAGGATGAAATGTTCGATGCAATCATATTCGTGACCTGCTGTGCGATAACATTGGACATGGCGCTGATCAGGTTGGACATGGCAGCGTTCATGCGGTTTGCCATATTGCTGGCAATATAATTACCAATTGCGGAAGTAATACGCTCCTGCAGACCCGAATCTTTCAGCTTGCCGGACAGGTCGGCAACGGCGGTCGTAACCATTTCTTTCGTGGAATCCTGGTTCAGATAGTCTGTTACAAGCTGCCCCATCTCTTCAGGCGACATGGCCTCAGCCAGAGCTTTGCGGATTGTATCCGCAATTACTGAATTGTCGGGAATGACAGGAAGGTCATTTTGACCGGGAATTGTGGAATTATTTGTATTGGAGCCATTCGTTTCAGAGCCAGGGTTATCTGAAGCTTGACTGCCGGAAGCGGAGACATCTGCATTTGAGGCTTCTGTGCCGGCAGCCGTACTTGAACCGGCTGCGCCTGAAGCAGCTGAAATCTCGCTTCCGTCAGGAGAATCGCCTGCATTCTGAAATGATTCCTGACCGGATGTCTTAGACTCAGTATTACTGTCGGCTGTCTCAGACCCGGTATTACTGCCGGAGGGATCACCGGTATACCCCAGATCTTTCAGGAGAGCCGGCAGGCCGCCGGGATAATTCTGAACCAGGTCACGGACGGCGTCTGCTGCCGCAGTTCCTGATTTCTGCTCGATATAATCGGCAGAGTATTCGGCAAAGCCGCCTAACAGCTGTTCCATCAGACTCTGCATAGAGTCCGTGATCATGGTCTCCTCTTCCTCAGTCAGGGAAGCACCGTTCTGCTCGAGGTATTCCGGAAGGGCTTTGATCTCATCCTCCAGGCCATTCGTCATCATACCGATGATGGTCGACATATCGACAGAGGACAGTGCAGAGGACAGGTCAGAAGCATTATTGACGGAAAAACCATCTGCCGGAAGGGAAGTGCCGGAACCGATACCGCTGAAGGCATTTTTGTCAATCGAGAAGGCGCCCTTCATGGCATCCTCGTCAACGGTGAAGATTTTACTGAGATCGAAAGCGCTGTCCGATTCGTTTTTCAATTCTTCAAAGGTTTTTCCGGTAAAAACATCCCTGCTTTTGTCAGCAAGCTGTTCCTTTACGATTTCGGATTCTGCTCCTTCCCGGATGACGGCTTCCGTCAGAGCATGCGTATAGCCGATGCCGGGGGAGAGAGAAGCACTTCTGGAACGGCCGTTAGGTTTGATCACGCCGGTTACTTTGAGTGTGATGCCATCGGCAAGCTGTTTCTTCATAAAGCTGTTGTTTGCCGACAGATCGCTCCAGCTTCCGGATGTCTTGTTATAACTGTAGACGGCAGAGGGAGGCAGAACAGTGTAAGCCAGCTGCAGAGCCTGCTCATAGGACATTTTTACGTCCGGATCTTCCAGAGAGATCTCCTTTGCGTCAGACAGGGCCTTCAGGCCTGCGTCATATTCTTCTTTATCCAAAACACCGATATGATAGAGCGTGTAGTCGCTTATAGAGCCGTCGGAGGAAAGTATAAGAACGGCTTCGTCCTCTTTTTCCGGCCATTTTCCGGTACAAAGATCATATTGGGATTTAATGAGCTCTGTATTTTCCAACATTTCCTGGAAAGCACTGTCAGAGCCGGTCATGAAGCCCATGCTGGCGCCCATGGTGGCCATGTCATCACTGGAATTGGTTCCGTTTACAAGAACCGGGGTATCTTGCATGCGGGCTGTTTTTGTTGACCGGTCGACGACCTCCGGTATATTTTTTGTATAAATAAGCGGTGTTACGCCGAAATTGTAAACAACGGCATTGGTCTTGTCTGCCAGCTTGTCCATGTTCTTGTCTAGATAGACCTTGAAGGAAGCCAGATCGTTGGAGTGGATGCTGTCCAGCATGGAGCTCAGCATCTTCTGCTCCGGAATGATGTCGGAAAGCCGGATTTCGGAAGCAGCGGAAGAAGCGGATGAGGAAGAACGGACAGAAGAACTGCCGGAATCTTCTGCAGTGTCTGTTCCGGTCATTCCGGAACCGGATCCGTCGCCAAATAAACTGGTCAGGTCTGCTGAATTTTTTGTCAGCGTAACAGGATAAGAGGACAGCGTGTCTTCCTCGACCTGGCTAATATATGCGTTAACGCCGGTGGAAACAGCCAGAATGGCTGCAATTCCCGTGATTCCAATGGAGCCGGCGAAGGAAGTCAGGAAAGTCCGTCCTTTCTTACTCATGAGGTTAGAGAAGGATAGGGACAGAGCAGTCAGGAAAGACATGGAAGCCCGTTTCTTCCGTTTTCCGTGGCCGCCGCGGGTAAATCTGCCGGAATCAGCATCCATACCTGTTTTGGCTTTCTGTCGTTCAGAAGCGCTTTCCGATTTGGCAGAAACGATTTCTATTCTGGAAGATTTGGCTGATGCCGACGTCTCCGTATTGGAAGAAGCAGAGAAGTCTTTGAACGATTCTTTTTCAGTAGAAGCAGACGCGGCTGTTCCGCTTTGTAATTCTTCCTCTGCAACAGGCTGGGTATCCCCTATAATTTTTCCGTCTTTGAGATTGATAATTCGTGTCGCGTAGCTTTCCGCCAGCTCCGGATTGTGGGTGACCATGATGACCAGGCGGTCTCTTGCCACATCCTTTAAAAGGTTCATGACCTGAATGCCGGTTTCTGTATCCAGAGCACCGGTCGGTTCGTCCGCCAGGACAATGTCCGGGTCGTTGACCAGGGCGCGGGCAATAGCGACACGCTGCATCTGGCCGCCGGAGAGCTGGGACGGGCGCTTGCGGATCTGGTTTCCCAGACCAACCATTTCCAGGGCTTTTTTGGAACGTTCCCTGCGTTCGGAACCCGATACACCTGCCAGAGTAAGGGCAAGTTCGACGTTGGCAAGGATGTTCTGATGGGGAATCAGGTTGTAGCTCTGGAAGATGAACCCAATGCGATGGTTGCGGTAGGTCTCCCAGTCTGAACTTTTATATTTCTGTGTTGATACTCCGTTGATTACCAGGTCTCCGGTGTCGGCATGGTCCAGTCCGCCAAGGACATTGAGCAGAGTGGTCTTGCCGGAACCGGAAGGCCCCAGAATTGCAACAAACTCGTTATCACGAAAAGTGATGGAGATATCGTCCAGTGCCTTCTGTTCAATGCCGCTTGTGCGATATGTTTTTTTCAGATTTTTAACTTCAATCATTAATCCGGTCTCTTCTGTCAAAATGTATAAAAATGAAAGATTTATGTAGTGTATTTTAACAGATGAGAGGTCAGGGGTGTGATAACAGAATAAGGGAAAATGTTGCTTTTCATAAAAATTTAAGAAAAGCGAGAGTACTTTTTGCGGTACTTTCTTCCATTTCCTTGAAAAATCTTCCAAATGTGCTATTAATAAAGTATGCGCTATATCTGTTTGGCCAGAACGGCAGCATGGAGTTTTTTCAAAAAATAAAAATCTTTTTCAGGAGATGCATGAAGCTGAGCCGAAAGGCAGAAGGCTGCTGACGGGATTTGTCTATATCCCCTGTCAGATGGCTGCCACCGGACTCAAGGGCTTAAAATTTGCGGTTCCTGTTCTGAAACTCCTTCCTTCTGGTCGCGTTACCGATTGTCTGATCAGAAGAAAGGAGATTTTTTATGTCAGATTTATCAGCAGCAGCATCTGCAAACACTTCCGCAAAAACCCGTACCATGGTAGAGACTGCCCTTTTGATCGCAGTAACGATTATCATGGGAATGACCCCGCTTGGAACCATCCGTACCCCATTTTTAAGTGTCTCACTCGTAACGGTTCCGGTGGCTTTGGCGGCTATGCTGATCGGACCCATGGGCGCTTTTGCGTGCGGCACGGTCTTCGGCATCACGAGCTTTATCAACGCTCTGACGGGAGCAAGCGGACTTTTATCTACCCTGTTCAACATCAATCCCTTCGGCGTTTTTGTCACAGCTATTATCGCCAGAATGCTGGACGGAATTTTTGACGGTCTGATCTTTAAAGGACTGCACAAGGTATTGAAGAGAAATCCCCTTTCCTATTATTTGACCGGCCTTGCAGCTCCGGTGCTGAATACGGTATTCTTTATGGGATCGCTTGTTCTGTTCTTCTACAATACCGATTACATCCAGGAAATGGCTTCCGGTCTTGGCGCTGCCAATCCTATGGCTTTCATCATTGCTCTTGTAGGCATTCAGGGCGTCATCGAAGCAATCGTAGGCTGTGCGCTTGCCGGAACCGTCGGACTTCTGGTAGCGAAAGCCCTGCAGCGCAGATAAGCTGTATCATTAAGGAAGAACGCAGATAAGCTGTATCATTAAGGAAGAACGCAGATAAGCTGTATTAGTAAGGAAGAATCATAGGTACAAGTAACATTAAGCAGGAAAAAACGGCAGAGGCTGTAAAGAAGACAGTCCCTGCCGCTTTTCGAAGGCGCAGAGATCGGGCGGGGGAAGCATTCTGTTCAATCGAAAAGCAAAAGCTTCCGTATAACGGCCGGAGAGAGGATAAACCATGAGCAGAGTCATTGCCTGTGATGTGGGAAATTCAAATATCGTACTGGGATGCTTTGAAGGGGAAAGACTCCTTATGACGGACCGCCTTCAGACACATAGGAAATGGACGCTGCAGTCCATGGAACATTCCATACGGCAGGCTTTTTCAGCGAATCAACTTGCCGACAGCCGCTTCGATGGTTCTATTCTTTCCTCCGTCGTTCCGGAACTAAATCTGATCCTTTCCGAAGCATTAGCTAAAATCACCGGAAAGAAGACGATGGTCATGAATACATCTCTGGAGACCGGAATCAGCATGGGGCGTTACGATACGGCGACGCTGGGCATGGACCGGGTGGTCGATCTTGCCGCGGCAGCTTCTTATTACGGTACGCCGGCGGCAATCTATGACCTGGGAACGTGTACCACGCTTTCCGTTCTGGACCGGAATGCCGTTCTCCTTGGCGGTATGATTTCGGCAGGCATCCAGCTTAGTCTGGATGTTCAGGCGGAACGCACTGCCCAGCTTCCCCAGCTCACGGCAGCACCGACAGAAGACCTGCTGGGAAATGATACCGTTTCCAATATGATTTCCGGTGCGGTCGCATCCTGTGGTATTATGATAGACGAAGTAACCGACCGGATTGCGGAAACGTATGGTCTCAAGGATATGAAGGTCGTTATTACGGGCGGAAACGGAAAACTGGTCCTTCCCTGGATCCGGAAAGAAGTTTTTTACGATCCGGACCTGCTGCTGAAGGGGCTGCTGGCTATCTACCGGAAGAACGCTGAAGAAGACAGATAAGATTGGAATTGCGGGCCGGAAGCGCAGCTTTTTTTTGCTGCGCACAGGGCTGATGCAGAGAAATTAATGTTATAGAGGAGAGAAAAGGAATGCTGACAGGAAAGCATGTACTCCTGGGGGTAACAGGAGGAATCGCAGCTTATAAAGCCTGCGAGCTGGTATCGAGTCTGATCAAGCAGGGGGCTGACGTTCATGTAGTCATGACGAAGAATGCAACGGAATTCGTCACGCCTCTGACTTTTGATGCACTGACACATAACCGCACGGTCGTCGATACCTTTGACCGCCAGCATTCTTATGAGATTGAGCACATTTCCCTGGCAGAGCTGGCCGTTGCTGTCATGATTGCGCCTGCATCGGCTGATTTCATTGCAAAAATCGCAAACGGGATTGCGGACGACATGCTGACGACGACGGTTCTGGCCTGCGATTGTCCGAAGCTGATCGCACCGGCAATGAATACCAGGATGTATGAGAACCCGGCTACGCAGAGAAACATCCGCCGGCTTCAGGAAGACGGCTGGGAAGTGATCGAACCGGACAGCGGACGCCTGGCCTGCGGTACGACCGGAAAAGGGAAACTGGTCGCTCCATCGGTCCTGCTTGAGGCAATTGACCATGCCATTGCCCATGAAAAGGATATGGAAGGACTGAAGGTTCTTGTCACTGCGGGACCTACGCAGGAAGCCATAGACCCTGTCCGCTATCTGACCAACCACTCCAGCGGCAAGATGGGCTACGCTATAGCACAGGCAGCGGCGCAGAGGGGAGCGGAGGTGACGCTGGTTTCCGGCAAGACAAATCTGACCAGGCCGCGCTATGTGGATTTTGTAGATATTACTTCAGCAGAAGATATGTATCAGGCTGTAACAGGCAGAGCAAAGGAGCAGGATATCATTATCAAAGCGGCGGCAGTTGCGGATTTTAAACCTGCCAGCGTCGCGGAAGACAAAATTAAAAAGATGGCTTCGGACGACAATCCATCGCTTGCCCTTGCCAGAACAAAAGACATCCTGGCATTCCTGGGAGAGCACAAGGCAGAACATACGGAAGGGCTTTACGCAGGCAGACAGTTCCTATGCGGTTTTTCCATGGAGACCAGGGATATGCTCGCAAACTCCAGGAAGAAGCTGGAGAAGAAAAATCTCGATATGGTCTGCGCCAATAATGTCAAAGAAGCTGGTGCGGGATTTGCGGTCGACACCAATGTTCTCACCCTGATCACAAAAGAAGAAGAAATCGAACTGCCGCTCATGAGCAAATACGAAGCGGCAAACGCACTTTTGAATCAAATCCTTAAGATGCGTGCAGCAGAGTGACAATTCCCTGTACGGTGCGATATCGTGTGCGGCACGCGTGCGCTCCTGTGTGCGCGCTTCGGTGCGTGCAGCTTAGCGTGGAGACGCACAGACACTTTGTCGCTTTCACAGATGAGATAAAAAACAAAGAAACAGGAGGACGGGACGATGAATCACATGGATGAAGTAAGAGCACTGAGAGCGGATACGACCAGGCATTATAACTGTGCCCAGGCAATCCTGGTGGCGTTTTCGGACGTATGCGGGATCAGCAAGGAGCAGGCTTATGCCTTAGGAGAGCATTTCGGAAGCGGCATGAAGACCGGCAATGTCTGCGGGACCATTACCGGTGCCTATATGGTCTTAGGGCTGGCAGGGAAGGATGGTTCTCTGGCGACCGGCCTGATGCAGAAGTTTAATCAGCGCCATATTTCCAACCAGTGCCGCCTGCTCCTGGCAGACGCTTCCCAGAGGGGAATCAGCCGCAAGCAGCATTGCGATGGCCTTGTCTTTGAAGTTGCGGAATATCTGGACGAAGTCCTGTAATAGGATGGAACCGTCAGAAAGCTATCAGTGAGCGTTTTTTAGAAAGGCTTAGAAACGCTTAGGGTAACTATGCGCAAGTAACAGTTGTGTTTTTATGGTTTTGTGTTGTATTATGAATGTAAATATGGAATGGAAGGCGTCTGTTCTATATGTATTTAGAAACGGATGCCTGATGTGAAGTTCCTGTTCATGGAACAGCAGCACGAAACCGTTTTTCCTTGAAAGAATGTTCCCGTTTTTTTCAATCGCTGCGATTGTTTATGGGATACGATGGAGAATAATATGGCAAAGGCAGAATACGAAGGAATGGCTATGGGCCTTCTGGAACTGAGCAGTGAAGCAGCCTGCTTCGCGGCTCTGGACGTGGCGTCCAAGACGGCTGAGATTAAAGTACAGGCTATCGAACGTAACCGAGTCGGGGCAGGAGCCTGCCTCAAGATCCGCGGGGAACTTTCTGACGTCCGTGCGGCTATGGATGCGGCAGTTGCCTTTGCAAAGCAGTATGCCGAGATCCTGACCTACACGATCATCCCGAGACCGACCGAAGGAACGGAGATCGCCATGGCTATGACGATCGGAAAGTGAGGTGGACCACATGGCAGCAGGAGCATACGGACTCGTAGAAGTACGCGGAGCAGCAAACGGAATACTGGTAACCGACCGGATGGCAAAGGCCGCTGACGTTGATTTTATAGCGGAAGACCATGTATGCGGCGGACACGTCGTCATTTTTATGGCAGGCGAGGTGGCAGCCGTAAAAGCGGCGGTAGAGGCTGTATCCAAAAACCCGCCCTGCGAGGTTTACAATACCTTCGTTATTTCCAACCCCTCTTCTGAAACGGAAGAAGCGGTTCAGCAGATTATCGACCGCCGCAATAAGAAGCATAAGGGTAAGAACGACGGCTGGTTCTGAGAAAAATCTTTTGCTGAAAGCAAGAGAAAAATCATAGAAGAAAGAAAAGGGATATCCTGGAATAGAAATTACCGGGATATCCCTTTTTTGCAGCACCGGAGCCTCAATGGATGCCATGCTTGCGACGCGAAGCTAGCTCTTTAGGGCACGAGTGGACATTAGAGGCTCGCAAGAACGATGAAATTTCGTTTCTATTACAGCGTGTCGACTGTTTTTGCAGCGGTCTTCAGCGCGATTTCCATCATCTCATGGAAGGACTCACGGATCTCCTGAGGGCTTAAATGCTCACCGGTGAAGATGTGGTCGGAAATGGACAGGATGCTGAGTGCCTTCTTGTGCTCAATCATAGCGGTCAGGTAAAGACCGGCGGTCTCCATCTCGACAGCCATGAGGCCGCAGTCCTTAACCTTGGGATTTACGTTTCCGGTCGGATAATAGAAGAAATCGGAAGTGTAGACAGAACCGATGGAAGTGCGGACACCCATTTCGTCTGCGATATCGGAAGCAGTCTTGAGCATGTGCCAGTCAGCGGTCGGAGCAAGTATGCCCGGCAGGTCGATAGCATTGTTGTAGCCGGAATTGGTGGATGCGCTCATTGCCATGAGAACGTCCTTGCATTTGACATCGTCAGCGATGCCGCCGGCGGATCCGATACGGATGATAGCCTCAACGCCGTAGAACTGGAAAAGCTCGTGCGCGTACAGGGTCAGGGATGGAACGCCCATGCCGCTTCCCATAACGGATACTTCTTTGCCTTCATAAGTTCCGGTGTAGCCCAGCATGCCGCGGACGTCATTGAAGAGAACCGGATTCTCCAGATAAGTCTCAGCGACATATTTGGCGCGGAGCGGATCTCCGGGCATCAGAACGACTTTCGCTACATGTGTTCCGTCTTTGACGTCAATGCAGGCGGACGGTGATACGTTTCCCATGATCAGTACCTTCCTTTCAAAAAAACGATCAGACAGGCTGCTGTGCGCAAGTATAAAGTGCGGCACAGGGCGCCTTTAAAAGCATGTACCATGGCACATGACGGGCAGCGAAGACGGAAACTTTCCGTTTCGTCAGGACCTTTTTTACAGTGCCACCTGTTTATTATAAAAAAGAAAAGGGTTGATTTCAACAAAGTAAAAGAGGAAGATTAAAGTGCGGATCGGATTTTTTATCGGACCCGGTTCGTCCGTCACCTGTTGATTTTGCTATGAAAAGAGGAAAACGATGTCCTGTACAACCATTTTAGTTGGAAAAAAAGCCAGCTACGACGGCTCGACCATGATCGCGCGCAACGACGATTCCGGGTCAGGCCATTTTACTGCCAAGTGCTTTGCTGCCATTCCCTGCAAAGCGTTCGCAAAAAGTGAGCATTTGAAGTTTTTATCAGAAGAAAACCCAAAAGAATATACGTCAGTTCTGTCTCACGTAAAGGTAAAGCTTCCGGAGAAAGCTTATCATTGGACGGCTATGCCCAATGCCGTGGGAGGAAAGGGAATCTGGGCCGCCTGCGGCGTAAATGAGAAGAACGTAGGAATGACTGCAACCGAAACCATTACGTCAAATGAGCGCGTTCTGGGCGCAGATCCGCTGGTAGAATATAGACCGGCACAGAAGGACGCAGAAGGCCGCGAAATCGCCCCGGAAGAGGCAGGCGGACTGGGAGAGGAAGATCTGGTCGTCCTGACCCTTCCCTACATCAGCAACGCCCGGGAAGGCGTGAAGAGGCTGGGTGCCCTCCTGGAAGAGTACGGTACCTATGAGACCAACGGAATCGGTTTTTCGGACGCCAATGAAATCTGGTGGTTCGAGTCCATCGGCGGCCATCACTGGATGGCAAAGCGGGTTCCGGACGATTCTTACGTTGTCATGCCCAACCAGCTGGGCATCGATGAATTTGACATGAACGACGCCTTCGGAGACCGGGAAGAGCATCTGTGCAGCGCGGATTTGCGGGAATTCATCCGCGACAACCATCTGGACCTTTCCATGCATAAGGAGGAGGATGAAGGAATTCTCGACTCCCGCGCGGCTTTCGGAAGCCATGAAGACGCAGACCATGTCTACAATACGCCCCGTGCCTGGTATATGCTTCGTTATTTCAATCCTCATACGACAGAGTGGGATGGACCGGACGCTTCCTTCACACCCGAAAGCGATGACCTGCCCTGGTCCATGGTTCCGGAGAAAAAAATCACGCCGGAGGACGTCAAATATATCCTCTCTTCTCATTTCCAGGGAACGCCTTACGATCCCTACCGGACTTATGGAGATCTCACGCAGAAAGGCGCTTACCGCTCCATTGGCATCAACCGCAACGACTTCATGGGCTTTATTCAGATCCGTCCTTACGTTCCGGAGGAATACCGTGCCATCGAATGGATTGCCTATGCGTCCAACGCCTTCAACGCCATGGTTCCCTTTTACGCAAATATTCGCGTTACGCCGGACTATCTCTTCTGTACGGACAAAGAAGTCAGCACAGACAGTTTTTACTGGACCAGCCGCATGATCGCTGCCATGGCGGACGCCTCTTATAAGAAGAGCCTCAATCACATTGAACACTACCAGGAAGCCGTCCAGACCGGCGGTCACAGACTCCTGAATAAGTGGGATCAGAGAATGACTGAAGTACTGGAAGAAAGCAAGGACAGCAAGGACATGGATATATCCGCAAAGGATGAAAAAGTTCATTTCGAACTGGCCCGGGCCAACAATGAGATCGCCGACATGCTGAGGACAGAAGCCCAGAAGACTCTGGATAATTGTCTGTATGAACTCAGCAACCTCATGAAGAACTGCTACGCGCGTTCAGACGCATAAAGTGGCAAAGTGACAGGCACTTTGCCACC
>JAXJVN010000008.1:0-5749 GCA_036308545.1 Eubacterium sp.
AATCGCAAAGCGCCGGAACAGCAGCCAGGGTCGGATCGCCCAGCCAGCAGGCAGGACGGTCAACCGGTTTTCTCTCGATAGTCGCATAAAATCTTTCAATACTGTTCATAAAGTCCGCTCCTTTTTATAAAATTCGCATGTCCGGAATCGGCCTTCCTGCCAATTCCCGTCTATCGCTGCTTTGTGAGTGATCTCTCCGCCTCACTCACCTTTGATATTATCTTATCAAAGAGAACAGGACGGATGGCATGACAAACGCGGAAAAAAATATGTCAAACCATGCATGCGAATAAGGGAAGTGCCTTTTTCGATTAAATAGGCTATGATAAGTTCATAAATAGGCTAAGATAAATTCATGATACCGGTGACGAAGTCATTGCACACGGCAGGCTTGCCTGCCGTCAGGCGCGTACTTTGCATGCCGGAACACAGCGTCAGGCGCGTACTTTGCATGCCGGAACGCAGCGTCAGGCGCGTACTTTGCATGCCGGAACACAGCAGAATCATAGATTTTTGTGATTAATAAATCTCACCATGTCAATTCAATTGCCCGCCGCAAGCGAAAGGAGAACCGCATTGGAAGAAAAAATCATTTTTCACGTCGATGTGAACAGTGCCTTTCTCTCCTGGTCTGCCCTGCAGCGTCTGGAGAAGGATCCCGGAGCGCTGGATCTCCGGACCGTCCCTTCTGCTGTAGGCGGCGACCGTGCCTCCCGCAGGGGCGTCATTACGGCCAAATCCATCCCCGCAAAAAAATACGGGGTGACAACCGGTGAACCGGTTGTAAAAGCACTTGAGAAATGCCCGGACCTGATCCTCGTTCAGGCTGATTTTCAGTACTACCGGAAAAAATCCAGGGCTTTTATCGCCATTCTTCATGAATATACAGACCTGGTTCAGCAGGCTTCCATCGATGAAGCATATGTGGACGTCACGGACGTGCTGAAGGCAAGACTGAGCCCTGTGTCAGCAGGTTCTGTCCCGCGCAGACTTCATAACCCTGCTGGGAATGGAAACTGCACGGATTACAGGGAAAGCATCCGAAGCCTTGCCGTATCCCTTGCTGACGAAATCCGCAGCCAGGTTTCTTCCCGCCTGAAGTTCACGGTCAATGTCGGCATTTCCTCCAATAAACTCCTTGCAAAAATGGCAAGCGACTTCACAAAGCCCGACCGGACCCATACGCTCTGGCCGGAAGAAGTGCCGGACAAGATGTGGCCGCTTCCCATTGGGAACCTCTACGGCTGCGGCCGAAAAACTGCCGAAAAGCTGGCAGGCATCGGCATTTCCACCATAGGCCAGGCTGCTCATGCGGACCGTAATATTCTGGTTTCCATTCTGGGAGAAAAAGCCGGCGACTATATTTTAAACAGCAGCAGGGGATACGGAAGCGCGCACGTTCAGGAGCTTCGCGACGACGCTAAAAGCTATTCCAGCGAATCTACGACACCGGAAGACATCACAAGGGAAAATTTCGACGCCATGATGCCGCCTCTGCTCCATGAGCTCTCGGAAAGCGTATCCCGAAGGATGAAAAAAGACGGCGTCTATGGCAATACCGTCGCCGTCATGGTAAAAACAGACACCTTCCAGCGCCGTTCGCGGCAGCGGGCCCTAAGCTCTGCAACCAGCGATGCGAACCGGATTTACAGGGAAGCCTCCGGACTTGTCCAGGAGCTTTTATTCGGAAGCAAAAATGATCCCGGACTTTACAGCCAGGGTTACGGAATCCGCCTGGTCGGCGTTCGTATGAGCGGATTGGACAAAGGTGAATACCGCCAGGTCACGCTTGAGGACTTCATAACCATGCAGGCGGAACGCCGCAGAAAGGAAGCTGCAAAAGCCGCTGAACTTAAGAAACAGGAAGAGAAAATAGAGAAAGCACGAAAACTCCGTGAAAAAGAAGAACGTATGGACAGCGTCATGGAGAAGCTGAAAAAAAAGTACGGGGAGCAGGTGCTGCGGCGCGGGACTAAATGAGAGTTTAAAACAAGTCTAAATTCGCATCCAGGTAAATGGCTTCCCGCACGTTAATCTGATATTCGGGCTTTGTCATATAGTAGAGGATGAATTCCAGAAGCAGGGCGCTTCCCAGGCTCCTGCCTTCAATCTTGAAATTGGAAAATCCCATGGGCATATAAATTTCCCGGATCTCTCCGACACTGATGAAGCCGGGATTTTTCATTGCCCTTGAGAAGACATAGCCCTTTTCTGCATAGGGAGACTGGCAGTGAAATTCCGGTCCATCTATCCCCAGAGATCTGCGGCTGACCGCCCTGTAGCATTCCTTCCTTGCCTTGCATTCAAAGTCGCAGCATTCGTTGCAGAGGAATTCCACCTTGTTCTTTTCCGTCTGACTTAATATTTTCCATCCCTCAAAGTTTTTATTGAAGCGAAAATCAGGACAGATATAGGCAAAATCCTCCCTCTCTAGTTCTGTCAGGAAGGCATCCCAGTCTGTGATGACCTTGGTTGTAGAGGACACGAAATAAAAATCCGGATAGTTTTTTTTCAGATAATCCAGAAGCAGATCTGATGCCAGAATAATACCCGGTTTGACCTGTCCCGGTTCGGCATGTCCGGAAAACATCCTGCAAAGCCTGTTGCACTTATGATCCGCCAGGTGCTCTTTCTCCAACAGAGAATTGCTGAAGGTCAGGCGTGCGGATATTCCATATTCCCGCATCAGAGAGCAGACTTCTTTCGGATCGTTGTCTCCATACCCTACCCTGCCGCCGCCCCATAGACAATCGGCCGGTGCGCCATAGATTGATCCGATTTCCGCAAAGTCATAGAAATACTCTTTATGTTCCCGGAACAGCGGAAGAAAAACTTTGTAGAATTCGCAAAATTCAAAAAGACCGGGCAGGTGGAAGTATGCTTTTTCTGATTTTCTCTCATCCATAGCTTATCCTTATAACCTGTCCGGTCTACTGTAACTATTCTGTTGTCAGCTATGTACCTTTGAAAAAACTTCTTCGTTCAGGAAAAGAATCTTCGACTGAACTTTTACTGTCCATAAAAAGAATTTTTGAAGAATCTTTTTTTCCACAAAGTTTTTGACAAGGTACTATTACAGCGTTACAAAACCTGTATCTTCTTCATTTACGACGTAATAAGCTCTGCCCTCTTCCGGTTTCAGATAAATTGTGATCTTCCGGACATAGGTATTGGGGCCGCCGTGAAGCATCTTCCAGTCCTCTTTCGCACGTTCCATAACTTTTCCTACGTCAATTTCAACATTCCCGTACTGAAGAACGGCACGCTCTGTCGGCAGTTTCTCCTTCACGGCTTTGGCGGTTTTTTTCGCTTTTTCTTTTACCTTGTCTGCCGTCTTATTAAAAAGTACTTCTCCCTTTGCAGTTGCATCCTTTACCGTCGGATTCTCCGAAAACTCCTGAATTTTGTCAGCGGCTTTTTCCGCAGCGTCAGACAGTTTTTCCTTTGTTTCCTGTAAAAGTTTATTCAGATCCGTATCCATGTTAATAATTTCCTCCTTATTTCACGCTGATTTTCTATCTGCTTGTTTTTATTTTTTCAATTTTTTTTTATTAAACTTCACTTTATTTTATCACGATAGAACTAGTAAGCAAACATTCGGATTGTCAACGCCCACATATATAAAGGGAAATGTTAACTTCCACTCTGAAAGGGTAAGTATATTATACTGACACTCCGGTCAGAATTTCCGAACATGCTTTTCAAGAAATGCTTCCTGATCCATTCCGTCATAAACTACTACTGTAACGCGCATTACATTTTCAGCTTCATCAATGATAAAATAAGCATAGTAATGCTTGTAGTGCACCTTTCGCAGACCTCTTTCACGCCATTTCCGGCTATTTGTTAATGATGCTATTCTGGGATTGTTCCTTATTTCAGCTAAAGCATCACGTATACCTTCTACATAGTTGACAGCAGTCTGATAATCCTTTGCCGTCTTTCGGAGCTGCATTTCCGCCTGCGGAGTATAAATCACATCAAACATCTGCCTGTCCTTTTAAATCATTTAGAAGATCATGATATACCTCATCAGCCGGCCGGCCCTTTCCCGCAAGTGCCTCTGCATATCCTTTCTCAAGCATAGAGTCATACTGCATTGCAGTCATCATACTTCTGTCATATTCAACTGATTCCGGAACTGTTAATGCAAAAGGTAATCCACGGTGATAGACAATCTGCTTATACAAAGCTGTAATAACAACAGACGAATTCAATCCTATCTTATCCAGTATATTCTCAGCTTGTGCTTTAAGGTCGGGGTCCATACGAGCTGTAACATTTGTACTTTTTAAAGATGATTTCGCTGCCATAATGAGATACCTCCTCAGTGGTTCCATTATATTCATTTATTTCATTAAATGCAAGTCATTGTATAATCATTGTTAATACATTGTTCTATATTTTTTTAAAAAAACAGGAACTCCAAATACTCGGCTTGGCGTTCCTGTCTTGTTTACCTAAAATTTTGTCTTTGCGAGTCAATAGAAATTCTTAGGATCCGACTGTATCACGAGACTCAATTCTGATACCGTATCTGCTGTCCTTCGACCAGTTCATAAGCTGCCAGCTGGTCTCCGTCCAGATTCTCCTTATGCATATCGACAGCCGTGATCTGGCTGTTTTCGTAGGTCGTGTAATAATAAATGCCCTTGTCCTGGTTGGCACAGCTGGAATAAATAGTGATCTCATACTTGTCGCCGCCCAGATGACAGAGTCCTCTCTGCTGCTCTACACTGCCCAGGATATGGAAAAACTGGCTGACGCTGGCAGATTCCGAATCATCTGATCTGGAATTCATCCTGGTAAAAGCTACCTTGGCAAAACGGGATGCCGAGGAAAGGTCTCCCGGGATGCCGATTCCGCCCATGCCGCGGCTGTAGGCATGAAGGTCCAGTCCATCCGCAAATCTGGTCCCGCCCTGGTCCGGCGTGACATTCCTGTAGTTGGCAAGCATGGTCATCTGGATATCAAAGGTCGGATTATTGGTCATGACGCCTACCGGGTCGTCATAAACATGAAGACCGGATGCAGTCTGCTCCACAACAATCTGCTTCTCCTTGTCTGAAATCATCCAGTGAAGCGGATTAGGCGGAAGCTGCGGACTGAATGCCTCATTAGTAATATTAATCCGATCCAGAAGCTTTCTGGCATCGGCAATGCTTTCGCAAGTTCCCAGGATCCAGGGAATCAGTTCAAAAGACGCAACGTTATCCTTACCTTCAGCCGGATCATTGAAAACGCAGTTGTCCGGGAAGTTCAGCCCTGCGATACCCAGGCCTTTTTCATTGATGCCATCGTAAAAAAGCGGATAGCCGCCTGCTACAAAAGCCATGCCGATCATGGCATAGTGATCATCCTGACAGACCCCGTTTCGGAATTTAAAAGGGAACTTCCTGGGGACAACCGTCACCTGCTCATGATAAGAGTATTCCAAGTCCAGGTTTCTGCCAAAATAATGGTCCTTTGTTACATAAGTCGCAGCTGTGCACATAACTTTCCACCCCTTTTCCCATTTGGGAATAGCCCAAGATTTAGCTACTGTTTTATTATAGCTCATTGCGAAAAAACGGAACATAAAACTTTTATTTATCGAAATGTTCGTGAGGATTTGCGCCCTTTGCCTTTTGCCCTGATTTGCGACAGCCTTGTTTGAGGCGTGTCGCAAAAACTTGCCTATAAACCTGAACTGCGAAAGTCCGAACAGCAATCTTTCACAGAACATGTCTTTTTTATTAATCTGTGAAAT
>JAXJVN010000009.1:0-2501 GCA_036308545.1 Eubacterium sp.
GCCACACAAAAGTGATGAAAATCGCAGGTTGTGAAGTTTTTTGTTACTTAAAAATCAGTTTTACCTCCAGTGACCGGAATTTAAAATTTCAAACTGGAATTTACTTTTTCAACTGACCAGAAAAATAGCCTGCATTAAACTTATGATACCAGGTTGAGGGGTGCTGGTGTCCGATGGACGCCGCTTAGCGCCGACCAGAGCGAAGCGGAGAACGCGAAGCGAGGAACAATCCGGCATCATGCTATCGGCACACACATCAACTTTATTAGGAAAATAAACAATCAGAATAAACGACTGCATAGAATAAACGACTGCATAGAATAAAGGACTGCATATTTGAAAGCAAAAGAAAGATACGAGATCATACGAAAACCTGCACCTTATGTTCCTGCACCAATTCTGGTGCCTCCCTCCGGACAAGGAAAAGTACCGCTGCTGAAATTTCCCATGCTGGAAGGAACCGGTCTGGTAGAACATGGCTTTTCTACAAGGCGTGGAGGAATCAGCACCGGTATTTTTTCCAGCCTGAACCTCAGTTTCCATAGGGGTGACGACAGGGAAGCTGTCATGGAGAACTTCAGACGCCTGGCACGGACGTTCGGTATTCATATGGATCAGTTTGTTTTTACTGATCAGACCCATACGACCACGGTCGCAATGGTAACGGAAAAAGATGCGGGAAGAGGACTGACCCTGGAACCGGCATTTAAGGACGTGGACGGATTGATTACGGATCAGCCGGGACTCATGCTTTCGGCTTTCTTTGCGGACTGTGTTCCTCTGTTTTTTGTCGATCCGGTTCGAAAAGCCATCGGACTGTCCCATTCCGGCTGGCGGGGAACCGTAAACCGTATGGGACAGGCGACGATTCTGGCAATGAACCGGGCGTTCGGAACAGAGGCGTCTGATTTGATCTGCGCCATCGGGCCCTCCATATGCAGTGACTGTTATGAGGTCGGAATGGACGTGGCAGTCCCTTTTGCAAAAGGATTCCCTGGAAGGGAAGACGAAATTCTGATAGGAGAGACGAAGGAACAGTATCGGAAACGGCATGCCCCGGATGAAACGGAGAATGCGGGAAAAACTTCTGATGCGGAAGAGACAGGGAACGCAGGAAAAGATTTAGCTGCGGATGAGATAGAGAACGACTGGGACCTGCACGCTCATGTTCCCGGCTATCATGGCCCGGCAGGATACAGAGGGAAATATATGCTGGACCTGTGGACTGCCAACCGAATCGTTCTCGAAGAAGCAGGCGTCAGGCCAAACCGCATTCAGGTAACAGATATCTGTACCTGCTGCAACAGCAAACTTTTATTTTCCCACAGAGCCTCCCACGGCAGGAGAGGAAATCTGGGAGCCTTCCTCATGCTGAAATAAACAATGAGGATAATAATTTTCGCAATGGTTAAATAATCCGCCCTCTTGGGCTGGTTAAACCTTAGAAGGAATTATGACGTGCCCGCTGCATGAGACGTGGTCTTTGACCCGGATACATATCGATTGTTAAAAAAAACAGTAAGTTAATCGAAGACCTCTGCAGCATTGGCATAATCATATAACGAAGAATCGGCAAAATAGCTTACGTGAAGACAGAGAAAATTACAAGATGAAGCATCGTGAATTTATCGAACAATTAGAGGCCACGCCGATCGTAGCTGCGGTAAAGGATGAGCGGGGACTGGAAGACGCTCTCAGAACGGATATCGGGATCATTTTTATTCTCTACGGTGATGTCGTTACTATCCCGGGGATTGTCGAAAAAGTAAAGGATGTCGGGAGAACCGCTTTTGTCCACATGGACCTGATCGGAGGACTCCTGCCCAAAGAGCCGGCTGTCGAATACATCCGCAAATCTACGAAAGCGGATGGCATCATCACGACCCGGGCAAAGTTGATCGGGCCAGCGGCAGACATGGGACTTCTGACTGTACTCAGGTTCTTCCTTCTGGACAGCATTGCTCTTGCTAATGTGAAGAAGCAAGGTCGGCCGGAGATGCGTCAGCCGGATGTGATCGAAGTGCTTCCCGGCATCATTGTGCCTAAGCTCATGAAAGAAATCAGAAAGGCCAGCCGGGTACCGGTCATGGCAGGCGGTCTGATCACGGAGAAAGCGGACGTACTGAACGCCTTGGAGGGCGGAGCTATCGCAATCTCAACCACAAACGAAAAAGTGTGGGTTGAATAAATGTGAGTTTAATGAAGCGTTTCTCTATCCCTCTAGGGGTCTATTGAGAAAACTTGTCTCCCCAGACCCGGCGGAATTTTTTGGTCGGGTCTATTTGGAACAATTGTTCTCCCAGACCCGGCACGATTTATCGTTCGGGTCTATTCGGAACAATTGTTCTCCCAGACCCGGCGCGATTTTTCGTGCGGGTCTATTTGGAAGATTTGTTTCTACAGACCCGGCGCGATTTTTCGTTCGGGTCTATTTGGAACAATTGTTCTAACAGACCCGGCGGAATTTTTCGTTCGGGTCTATTTGGAAGACTTGTTTCTAC
>JAXJVN010000010.1:0-22142 GCA_036308545.1 Eubacterium sp.
CCGTATCTCTTCTTTACGCGATTAAGAGACTGGAAGAGGGATACGATCTGGCCGGAAATGAGCTGGTAGGCGAGCCGCCCAAGTTCGCAAAGGGCGCCGTCGTTTCTCCGTGCTCCGATTCCCTGGACGCCCAGCTGGTCAAGATGGAGCGCAAGGTTGAGGCAGGATGCGACTTCTTCCAGACTCAGGCTGTCTATGATCCTGACAAGTTCATCAAGTTCATGGAGAAGGCAAAGCAGTTTGGCAAGCCGGTCATGATCGGCATGGTTATTCCCAAGTCTGTCGGAATGGTTCGCTTCCTCAACAACAACGTTGCCGGAATCAGCGTTCCGGACTGGGTATTCGACGAACTCCGCGCGGACAAAGAGAAGACAAAAGCCGGCATCACCGGAGTGGAGATCACGGCCAAGATCATCCGTGAATGCAAGGACTATTGTCAGGGCGTTCACATCATGTCCATGGGCTGGGAATCCAAGATCCCGGATATCCTGGAACAGGCAGGAATCACGAAGTAAGAAACGGAGAGTTTTTAACGAAAGGGGCGGCAAGAGATAATACTTGATTTTTTGGAATAGTTGTATTATACTTGCAACGTAAAAAGAATTTACCCTTCAAAAAATTTTTTTTACAAATTAATAACCCCTTATTAATTATTTATACTCCCCTCGAAAGGCCGTTGTTAGCTCCCCTAACAGCGGTCTTTCCCTTTCTTCTTGGAAACTTGATTTTTCCTGCCGCTTCAGCCTACAATGCACATAGGATGAAAGGCTGTAAATACATCGGAGCATAATACCGGATTGCTCCGCGCTTTGCGGGGAATTTATACTCGTTGTGTTGCAAAACAATTTGCATGACAGTTTATTTACCAACAGGATGGAAGTTTATGGATAAGATGCAGTTCATCGCTCCCTGCCATTTTGGTCTGGAGGCGTCCACCAAAAGGGAAGTTCAGAATCTGGGGCTTCCGATCACAAGAGTTGAGGATGGAAAGATCCATTTCGAAGGCGGCCCGGAAGCAGCAGCTCTTGCCAATGTATTTATGCGGACGACTGAGAGAATCCTGCTCAATGTAGGGGAATTCAGGGCGACTACCTTTGAGGAGCTGTTCGAGAAGACAAAGGCGCTGCCTTGGGAAGACTATCTCCCTGCGGATGCAAAATTCTGGGTCGCAAAAGCCAATTCCATTAAGAGCAAACTGTTCAGCCCGTCTGATATTCAGTCCATCATGAAGAAGGCGATCGTGGAAAGGCTGAAGGGAAGATATCATGTGAACTGGTTTCAGGAAGACGGAGCGTCTTATCCCATCCGCGTATCAATCCTGAAGGACGTGGTAACGGTAAGTCTGGATACGACCGGAACATCCCTGCATAAGAGAGGCTATCGCGTTCAGACGTCCAAAGCTCCGATTTCAGAGACCCTGGCAAGCGCTCTTCTGATGCTGACGCCCTGGAAGGGAGACCGCATCCTGGTCGATCCATTCTGCGGAAGCGGTACCTTTCCGATTGAAGCGGCTATGATGGCAGCCCATATCGCTCCGGGAGGAAACCGGAATTTCCTGGCAGAAACCTGGACCAATCTTATTCCGGCTTCCGCCTGGTCGGATGCCAGGAACAGGGCTTATGACCTGGAAGACCTCTCCGTAAAAACAGATATCCAGGGCTATGATATTGACGGGGATGTCATCGAAGCAGCCCGGACCAATGCAGAACGGGCAGGCGTATCCGACCTTGTCCATCTGCAGAGAAGGCCGGTTTCGGAACTTTCCCATTCCGGCAAATATGGTTTTCTCATTACAAATCCTCCATATGGTGAGAGACTGGAAGAAAAGGAAGCCCTTCCGGCGCTTTATCAGACACTGGGAGAGCGCTACGCAGCGCTTCCGACCTGGTCGCTTTACCTGATCACGGCTTACGAAGACGCAGAGCGCTATATTGGAAAAAAAGCTTCCAAAAACCGCAAGGTGTATAACGGTATGATCAAGACCTACTTTTATCAGTATTTCGGTCCGAAACCGCAAAGAAAAGAACATAGACCGGCTGATCAGGAAGCAGGAATACAGGCAGCAAACAGGGAGAATAAATAATGAGGATAGTTTTTGCAACGGGTAATCCGAATAAGCTGATTGAGATCAAAGAAATTCTGGCAGATATTGCGGACGAGATCGTCACTATGAAGCAGGCAGGCGTAAATGTTCCCATTGATGAGAACGGCAGGACGTTTGAAGAGAATGCCCTGATCAAGGTACGTACAGTCGCGGCGGCTCTTCCGGCGGGAGAGGATTCCCTCGTCATGGCGGACGACTCCGGCCTGGTCGTCGACGCGCTTGACGGGGAACCGGGAATATACTCCGCCCGTTATATGGGCGAGGATACTTCTTACCGCATCAAGAACGCGAATATCATTGACCGGCTTTCCGAGGTCCCGGATGAGAAGAGGACCGCGCGCTTTGTATGCGCCGTAGCGTGCCATTTGCCGGATGGCCGTGACCTGACGGCAAAAGGCGTTATGGAAGGAAGAATTGCCTGGCAGGAGATGGGTGCGAACGGATTCGGCTACGACCCGATCTTTTTCCTTCCTCAGTATGGCAAGACCAGCGCCG
Organism: Eubacterium sp.; assembly: GCA_036308545.1. Classification (GTDB taxonomy): domain Bacteria; phylum Bacillota; class Clostridia; order Lachnospirales; family Lachnospiraceae; genus Bilifractor. The sequence goes on from JAXJVN010000010.1 coordinate 2,600, forward strand.
AGATCAGCCCGGAAGAGAAGAACGCGATCAGCCACAGAGGCCAGGCTCTTCGCATGATGCGGGAAAAGCTGAAGAAAGAATTAGGCTGAAGGGTTCCGTCAGGATTCCGGCGCGGAAAAAATTGCGGAAAAGATAAGAGAACCGAAAGAACAGGATATCCGAACAGGCTGATTGCCAAACGGCAGGAAAGGCAGCAGATGAAGATTTTAGTTGTAAGCGATACACACGGTTACGCCGAAAGCATAGAATTGATCCTGCCCCATGAAGGCCATATTGACCTTCTGATCCATTGCGGGGATATTGAAGGCCAGGCAGATTATATCCGTTCCCTGGTCGACTGCCCGACGATCATGGTTGCAGGCAACAATGACTGGACTATGGCTTTGGATAAGGAAGTCACGACCAAGATTGACGATTACAGGGTATGGATCACGCATGGCCACCGCTATGGCGTAAGCCTGGGCATGGAAATGCTGGAAGATGAGGCCGTAAGCCGAAACGTGGACTGGTGCCTCTATGGACATACTCACAGACCCAGACTGGACACAAAAGGCCATATTACCTATTTCAATCCCGGATCCCTGGCGATGCCGCGCCAGCTTGGCAGAACGCCGACTTACGGGACCATCGTGATCGATCAGGAACATGAAGCCCGCTTTTCCATTAAGGAGCTGCAGCTAAAAAAATAGTCTTGCAAAGCCTTTGTGCATATGATAGGATAGAAAAGCTGTTGATCATTTGGAAACTGATCAAATTGAATCCATAAGAGAGGTGAAAGTCATGAGAGAAGGAATCCATCCGGATTACTATGAAGCAACCGTTACCTGCAACTGCGGTAATACCTTTAAAGTAGGATCTACCAAGAAAGAGATCCACGTCGAGGTCTGCTCCAAGTGCCATCCGTTCTACACCGGCCAGCAGAAAGCTACTGCTGCCCGCGGTCGTATCGAGAAATTCAACAAGAAGTACGGCATGTAATTGCATTTTTGCAGGACAGTATAAGAGGGTCGGGGTTCATCGAATCCCGGCCCTCTTATACGTTGGATTGAAAGCTTTACGGGAAAACTTTTGTGATCATGGTAAAGTCCTGGAGATGGAAACCGTATCGGATTCATGACAGGTGAGGTACGAAAGAACAGAGGCAGGCTTTTCAAAGAAAGCAGAAGAACACACAAGAACAGGAACGACTATTGGCAAAAGCCATTTTTTTAGGCGGCAGAGGATCTACATGACATACCGGGAACTTTTAAAGTCGGGAGAAGAACGGCTGAAGCAGGTGAATATAGAAGATTACAGGACAGATGCCTGGCTGCTCCTGGAATATGTCACCAATATGGGGCGGAGTGTTTTTTTTGCCAGAGAAAAGGAAGAGGCGGATGAAGAGACAGTAAAGGCTTTCCGGAACCTTCTGGAGATGCGCGCTTCCCATGTGCCGGTCCAGCAGCTTACCGGCATTGCCTGGTTTTACGGCTATCCCTTCAAGGTATCTCAGCATGTTCTGATTCCGCGTCAGGATACGGAGACTCTTGTAGAAGAGAGCCTGAAGCGGATTGAGGAAACAAGGACCAAACAGAAAGGGAAGAATGAGAGCCGGCAGGAGATCCGAATTCTGGACCTCTGTACCGGAAGCGGCTGCGTCCTGCTTACAGTGCTCAAAGAACTGGAAGAAAAACAGATCCCTGCATGCGGGAAAGGACTGGATCTTTCTGAAGAGGCGCTGAACATAGCACGGGAAAACCGGCAGGGACTAGGTATCGAAGAAGAAAAGGCGCAACTTCTGAAAAGCGATTTGTTTTCCGCATTGGGGCAGGACGAGAGATATGATATCATTACTGCGAACCCTCCTTATATCAGGACGGACGTCATCCGGAAGCTGTCTCCTGAAGTAAGGGACCATGAACCGGTCCTTGCTCTGGATGGAGGCAGAGATGGACTTGACATCCTTGAAAAAATAGCGGAAGAGGCGCCTGCTTATCTTAAAAGCGGCGGCTGGCTTCTCATGGAAATGGGTTACGACCAGGGCATGGCTATGGATGCCTTTCTTCGGAAACTTTGCTATGACCAGGTGCATGTTATTAAGGACCTGAATGGAAATGACCGCGTCATTTTGGGACGGAGAAATGAGAAATGTTTGAACGATTAGAGGATGTCCGGGGAAGACTGGATGAGATCATGCATCTCCTGAGCGATCCTGCTGCGGTTTCGGATTCTGCCAGGCTGCAGAAATTATGGAAGGAACAGGCGGAGCTCACGCCGATCTGCCAGGCATATCAGGAATATAAGGAAAACGAACAGACTATAGCAGACAGCCAGGAAATGCTCAGATCCGAAAGCGACGAAGATATGAGGGAACTGCTCAAGGACGAGCTTCTTGAAGCGAGAAAGAAGAAACCGGTCTTGGAAGAACGGCTGAAGCTTTTCCTGATTCCCAAGGATCCAAACGATGACCGCAATGTTGTAGTAGAGATCCGTGCCGGAGCGGGCGGGGACGAAGCAGCTCTTTTTGCTGCAGAGGTTTATCGGATGTATTCCCGCTATGCCGAGCGCAAGGGATGGAAAAACGAATTGGTTTCAGTCAATGAGAACGGCCTCGGAGGCTTCAAGGAGTGTATCTTTATGCTAAGCGGGACCGGCGTTTATTCCCGCATGAAATATGAAAGCGGCGTTCATCGCGTACAGCGCGTGCCGGAGACGGAGAGCGGAGGAAGAATCCATACTTCGACCATTACGGTTGCCATCATGCCGGAAGCGGAGGATGTAGAAGTTGAGATCGATATGAACGATATCCGCTTTGATGTTTTCCGGTCCCATGGAAACGGAGGGCAGTCGGTCAATACGACGGATTCGGCTGTGCGGCTGACTCATATTCCGACCGGCATCGTAATTTCCAGCCAGGATGAAAAATCCCAGCTTAAAAACAAGAGCAAAGCTTTAAAGGTCCTTCGCGCCATGCTTTATCAGCTCCAGCTGATGGAAAAACAGGACGAAGAGTCGGAGATGAGAAGAAGCCAGATCGGAACAGGAGATCGTTCGGAAAAGATCCGGACCTATAACTTCGGACAGGGACGGGTAACGGAACACAGGATCAAGCTGACCCTCTACAAGATCGATCAGATCCTGGACGGTGATTTGGACGAGATCCATGACGCGCTCATTCGCGCAGATCAGGAAAAGAAACTGGCAGAGATCCACGATGAATGATAAGAAGCGATTCCGGGTCTCTCTCCCGGGTTTTGACATGGCATCCTCTGTTAGACTATACTGAAAAGAACGAATCCCTTCCTGTTTGCCTGCATGCAGCAGGAAAAAAGAGCTGCGGTTCGGAAGGGAGAGCGAAAAAGAAAAGCAGCTCCTGTTACTTTAAGATATTGGGAAGAAGCATAAGGAGAAAGGATGCTGCGGAGGATGGTTCCTGCAGCAGTAAGAAAAAGATGAAAAATACAACATTAGTTATCATGGCAGCCGGAATCGGCAGCCGATTTGGGAAAGGCATCAAACAGCTCGAACCGGTAGGACCGGGAGGACAGATCATCATGGATTATTCTATTCAGGATGCTCTGGAGGCAGGATTTAATAAGGTCGTTTTCGTTATCCGGAAAGACCTGGAGAAAGATTTCCATGAGGTGATCGGAAGCCGCATGGAGAAGAAAATCGATGTCGCCTATGCCTTTCAGGAGCTGGACGATCTGCCGGGCGGTTTTACCGTACCCGCGGGACGTACCAAACCCTGGGGAACCGGCCAGGCCATTCTCTGCTGCAAGGGACTCGTAAAGGAGCCTTTTGCGGTCATCAATGCCGATGACTACTATGGCAAGGAGCCCTTTGTCAAGATCCATGATTATCTTGCAGCCGACAGGAAGGACACGGGAGGCAGAATACCGGTTGCCATGGCAGGATTCCGCCTGGGCAATACACTTTCGGATAATGGAGGAGTAACCAGAGGAGTCTGCAGTCTGGACGCGGACGGGCACCTGGTCGGAATACATGAAACCCACAATATTATCCGTACAAAAGACGGCGCTGCAGGAAAGAACGAAGACGGCAGCCTGAAAGCCATTTCTGCAGATTCTCTTGTATCTATGAACTTCTGGGGACTTCAGGCGGAATTTATCGACCTGCTGGAAGTTGGATTCTGTGATTTCCTTTCCAATATGAAAGAGGGAGATCTGAAGGGAGAATTCCTTCTGCCGACATTTATCGACAGTTTGCTTCAGGCAGGAAAGGCAGAGGTAGATGTCCTGCCGACCGACGAAACCTGGTTTGGCGTTACTTATCACGAAGACAAGCAGTCTGTCGTAAACGCATTCAAAGCGCTTACGGACAAAGGCGTATATCCGAAAGAATTTTAAAAAGAGGCGCCGGATTGAACAAAGTTGTAAAAAAAACAGCCCTGTTATTCGTTTCTGCAGCCAGTGTTCTGATGCTTGCATTAAGTGGGTGCGGTAATCCGAAGGAGAAGTCTGCTGCTCTGGAAGAGGGCCTGGCGGCAATGGAAGAAGGCAGCTACAGCGAAGCCATGACCAGCCTTCGCGGAGCGCTGGACGTTGACGGCGACCGTGCTCAGGCCCTGCGGGCCATTGGCGTTATTTACTATAAGCAGGGGAAATATACCAATGCCATCAAGAATCTCAATAACGCCTTGGATGCGGCGGATCATGAGAAGGCAGGGAGCGATTTCGTTGCGGATACGGCTATGTATCTGGCAGGCGCCTATCTGAAGAACGGAGATTCTGCTAAGGCAAAGAAGCTTTATGATAAGCTTCTGGGTACCGGCCAGGCAGGAAAAGCTTACGTCATGAAGGGAACCATCCTGCTTCAGGAAGGCAAGATTTCCGATGCGGAAGAGGCGTTCGGACGCGCTGCGCATTTCGATTCCGGCTTTGATATCTATCTGCAGATCTACGATGCTTATAACAGCATTGACCGGGAAGCGGACGGGGCAGAATACCTGAAGACTGCTATGCAGAAGAAACCGGACAGTGAAGAAGAGTATTATACAGCCGGAAAGATCGCTTATCTTCTTGGCGATTACGACACTGCGATTGAATATCTTGGACAGACCGAAAAGGATTATGAAGGCGCAGCAGATGCTCTGCTCTTGAAATGCTATCTGGAAGCAGGAGATGAGACAAAGGCTTCGGATTTTTTTCAGAACTGGACGTCTGACGGAGAGCATGAGGCATTAGGCCACTGCGGTCTGGCTCTTCTGGATATGGACGATGAAAATTACGATTCCGCTCTGAACCGGATTTCGGACGGGCTTTCAGCTGCGGAGGGAACCGTAAGAGCCGCGCTTCTCTACGACGAGATCATCTGCTATGAAAAGAAAGGGGATTTCGGTACGGCAAGGGGAAAGGCCGCGGCAGCCGCTTCCGAATTTCCCGATAACAAAGAAATTGAAAGGGAGAATACCTTCCTTTCCAGCAGATAAGAATTAGGCGTTCAGCTTGCTGCCGGCGTATATAAAAGAACCGCATAAGGATGAGAATGAAAGGCTTATCTTTTGTTCTGCCTTATGCGGTTGTGTTATTGTTCTCTAAGTCTATGGACCCGTCCTGAGTGCTGTGCGAGGTATTTTTTGACAGAAAATAAAGTAAAAAAAGAAAGAATGCTCCTTGCTGCGGTATGCCCCGGCAGGGAAGAAGATACGCTGGATTCGCTGGACGAACTGAAAGAACTGGCCAAAACAGCCGGCGTCGAGACCGTGGGCTCGGTCATGCAGAGACGTGAGAACCCGGACCCCGGTACTTATATCGGCAGCGGAAAAATTGAAGAAATCCGGCAGATGCTTGCATATTATGAGGCGGACGGCATCATTACGGATGACGAACTGTCTCCTGCCCAGCTCAATAATCTGACGGATCTTCTGGAATGCAAAGTCATAGACAGGACTCTCCTGATCCTGGATATATTTGCGGCGCGTGCGCGTACGAGTGAAGGAAAGATACAGGTTGAGCTGGCCCAGCTGAAATATCGTCAGCAGAGGCTGACAGGGCTGCGAAGATCTCTCTCCAGGCTTGGCGGCGGAATCGGGACCAGAGGACCCGGCGAAAAGAAACTGGAAATGGACAGGCGCCTTATACAGAATCGGATCGCAGCGCTTGGCCGTGACCTGAATGAAGTAAAGAAGCACCGTGAACTGATCCGAAAGGGCAGACTGGAAAGTCATATTAAGACCGCTGCCCTGGTCGGCTATACAAATGCCGGCAAGTCTACGCTGATGAATGCCCTGACGGATGCAGGAGTCTATGCGGATGACCTGCTTTTTGCGACACTGGATCCGACAACCAGGACCATGAAGTTCCAGGATGGGGGACAGATCCTTCTGTCCGATACGGTAGGCTTTATCCGAAAGCTTCCCCATAACCTGATTGACGCTTTTCGAAGTACGCTGGAAGAAGCGGTTTACGCAGATATCATCGTTCATGTGGTCGATGCGTCCAGTCCGCAGATGAAGGAACAGTGCGAAATCGTATACGATACCCTTAAGTCACTGGGCGTAAAGGGCAAGCCTGTCATCACACTCTATAACAAGACAGACATTCTGACGGAAGAGCAGAAAAGAACCAAGTTCTTCGATCCCTATGCCGATCGTTCGATAAAGATTTCGGCAAAAACAGGACAGGGTCTGGATCAGTTCCGGATTGCTCTGGAACAGACAATTCTGGCAGGGGAGCAGCTGGTGGAACTGCTGATCCCATACAGCGACGGCGGAAAAGTGACGCTGATCCATCAGACAGGACAGCTTCTGTCCGAAGAATACGATCAGGACGGAATCCGGGTACGCGCCTATCTGCCTGCTGAGATCGCAGGCAGACTGAAAAAATATCAGATCCGATGATTTCTTTTGTTTACAAATGGAGGTGGAATAGAAATGTCTAATGAAAAAGTAATGAACCTGATCCGCACAAAAAAGATTGACGCGCTTCTTGTAAGCGACCCTTATAACATGCGCCATATATCCGGCTTTGCAGGCGGAGAGGGAATCGTCTACGTATCCGGGCAGAATAAAGCGGTTATTACAGATTCCAGATATACGGAGGTCGCTGCAAAGGATGCCGCTCCTTATGGTTTCCGTGTCATTGAGGAAAAAAGGGAACATCCAAGGACCGTAATCTTAAGAGAACTCCTGGAAGAGGACAGGGCAGAGCTTGTCGGATATGAAGATCAGTTCCTTCGCGTCAGCGAATTTCATGAATATCAGGGTGTACTCGAAAGCGTTAAGGAATGGGTGCCCATGGGAGGTCTGGTCGATGAACTGAGAAGGATTAAAACGCAGGAAGAACTGGATTACCTGGCAAAGGCTGAGGCAATCGGAGACGCGGCTTTCAAGGGCATCCTCGACTTTATTAAGCCCGGCCTGACGGAGCTGGAGATTGCGGCGGAACTGGAATATTACATGAAGAAGAACGGAGCGGAGCGTCTGTCTTTTGACTCCATCGTCGCTTCCGGCAAGAATTCCTCTATGCCCCATGCCGTACCCTCTGAGAAAAAAGTTGAAGAAGGCGACTTCATTACTATGGACTTCGGATGCACCTATAAAGGATACTGCTCCGATATGACCCGTACGATTGTAGTAGGAAAGGCGGATGAAAAGCAGAAGGAAATCTACGGCGTCGTCCTGGAAGCGCAGCTGAAAGCCCTGGCAGCGCTTCATGCAGGCGTAACCGGAGCTTCTGTAGACGCCGTAGCCCGCAAGGTCATTGGTGACGCGGGATACGGAGACTGCTTCGGTCATGGACTCGGCCATAGCGTAGGACTTTATATCCACGAAAATCCCCGCCTTTCCCCGACAGATCCGACAATTCTGAAAGCGGGAATGATCGAAACCGTAGAACCCGGAATTTATGTACCGGGCTTCGGAGGCGTACGGATTGAGGATATGGTGTGCGTAACAGAAGAAGGCTGCATCAATTTTGCCCATTCACCCAAGGAACTCATCGAACTGTAAACCGTGCCGGTCGAGCCGGCAGGCGGGACCTGGGGCACTGTGTCAGGCTGACTGAGCCGGCAGATGGGCCCGGAGCATATTTCATTGACTTTACAAAAAGCAGAGCCTATCATCATAGTAACTGACGAAAGACAGGGATATAAGAGAGGAAGGTAAGAAATGCCCAGGATTAATTTTTCAGAAGAATTAAAGAGCAATACCTACCCGGGACGCGGAATTGCCGTTGGACGCAGCGCAGACGGCACGAAGGCTGCAGCAGCTTACTTCATTATGGGAAGAAGTGAGAACAGCAGGAACAGAGTTTTTATAAAGGACGGTGAAGGTATCCGTACGGAAGCCTTTGATCCGAGCAAAATGAAGGATCCAAGCCTAATCATCTATGCGCCTGTAAGGATTCCGGATTTCGCCCATACCATCATTACCAACGGGGATCAGACCGATACCATTTTCGATGGGCTGCGTGCGGGAAAAACATTTGAAGAATCTCTCAGAAGCCGCAAATTTGAACCGGATGGCCCGAACTGGACGCCCAGGATCAGCGCCCTCCTGCATATTGAAGACGGAAAATTTGATTACCGGATGTCTATCCTCAAGAGTGACGGCGGCAGAGAAGAGCAGTGCCTTCGCTTTACCTATGATTATTCCGCACCGCTTGCGGGTCAGGGACATTTCATCTCCACCTATCTGCATGATGGAAACCCGCTGCCCAGCTTCGAAGGAGAACCCAGGGAAATCGAAGTCCCGGATGATATCATGGAATGGACTGGCATGATCTGGGACAGCCTTAATGAGGACAATAAGGTATCCCTGTTCGTCCGTTATATTGATATCGCATCAGGAAGCTATGAGACCAGAATTGTAAATAAAAACGTCAGAGAGTAAGGAGGAACAGAAAAGGGATGAAAGAACTTGCACTTAAATACGGATGCAACCCCAATCAGAAACCTTCCAGGATTTACATGGCTGATGGCAGTGAACTGCCGATCAAGGTCCTGTCCGGAAGACCGGGCTATATCAACTTTCTGGATGCCCTCAACGGCTGGCAGCTGGTTCGTGATCTGAAGAAAGCGACCGGTTATCCTGCAGCCACGTCTTTTAAGCATGTTTCTCCTGCCGGTGCGGCAATCGGACTTCCGCTTACAGAGACGCTGAAGAAAATTTACTGGATTGACGATATGGGCGATCTTTCTCCTCTGGCATGCGCTTACGCAAGGGCAAGAGGGGCAGACCGCATGTCTTCTTTTGGAGATTTTATTTCCCTTTCTGATCCCTGTGACGCAGATACGGCTTCTCTCATCAAGAGAGAGGTTTCTGACGGCGTTATCGCTCCGGGTTATACGGATGAAGCGCTGGAAATCCTGAAGTCCAAGAAAAAGGGAAATTACGTCGTCATCCGGATTGATGAGAACTATGTACCGGATCCGCTTGAGCATAAGCAGGTATTCGGCGTCACTTTCGAACAGGGACGGCAGGAACTCTGCATCGATGATGAACTGATCTCTAATCTTGTGACAAAGAATAAAGATCTGCCGGAAGAAGCAAAGAGAGACCTGAAGATTTCTCTGATCACCCTGAAATATACCCAGTCTAATTCCGTATGCTTTGTAAAAGACGGCCAGGCAATCGGGGTAGGCGCCGGCCAGCAGTCCCGTGTACACTGCACCAGGCTTGCCGGAAGCAAGGCGGACAACTGGTGGCTCAGACAATCTCCCAAGGTCCTGAACCTGCCTTTCCGTGATGACATTCATCGCGCGGACCGCGATAATGCCATCGACGTCTACATCGGCAATGAATATGAAGACGTACTTGCGGAAGGGGCATGGCAGAAGGTATTCAAAGAGAAACCGGACGTCTTTACGGCAGAAGAGAAACGGGAATGGCTGAATCAGCTGACCGGCGTAACGCTGGGCTCTGATGCCTTCTTCCCCTTCTCTGACAATATTGAACGTGCTCACAAGAGCGGCGTTCAGTACATCGCTGAGCCGGGAGGTTCCGTACGTGACGATCTGGTCATCGAGTGCTGCGATAAATATAACATGGTGATGGCGTTCACTGGAATCCGCCTCTTCCATCACTGAAAAATAGAAAACCGGATTTTAAAGATCCGGAAATGATTCTCAACAGCAATGCAGATATTGGACAGCAGAAAGGTCAGCCTCTCATGGATTTTCCGTGAGAGGCTGTGTTATACTCTCATAGGATACAGCCTATGCATCGCTTATGAGATAAAGTCCTTCCCGGCAGGTTAGAAAGAAGGATGGTGATATTTTTTGCGCTTAGTAAAATTCAAGATGGAACGGCCGGGCCTGGTAGAGGTAGGAGATAAGGTTTCTATCACAGAGGGTGTCCTGCCCATGTCCTATTACTATACCATTACGCCTGCGGTCGCTATGAGCGGCAATTATCCGCCTTATGAACGGATCGTGAATAAGGAAGGCATTGTAAGGGAAGTCGAGCATAATAACCGCGGGTTTTATGTAATAGCCGAATTTGACGAGCCGGATACGGAATCCGATATCAAAGCCATGGAGGAAGACCGCAAGGAAAAGGAAGCGGAAGCTTCTGAGGCTGCGCGTATGGATAAGCTGATCGAAGCCGATGAAGCGAAAGAAGAAGCAGATGAGGCAGAGAAAAGCGGAGGAGAATCTGAGCCATGAACAGAATGACGCCGTCTTTTCAGGTCCATACGATTGAACCGGTATATGACGCAGATTCCAGAATCCTGATCCTTGGCAGCTTTCCGTCCATAAAATCCAGGGAAGCAAACTTCTTCTATGGTCATCCGCAGAACCGCTACTGGAAGATGATGGCAGCAATCTACGGCGAAGAAGAACTGATGTCTGTTGAGGAGAAAAAAACTTTCCTCAGGAAACATCATATTGCTATGTGGGACTCCATTCACTCCTGTACTATTACCGGTTCTTCTGACAGCAGTATAAAAGATGTCGTGCCAAACGATTTCAGCAGGATACTGGATACTGCGGATATCCGTCAGATTTTCTGCAATGGAACAGCCTCTTATCATGTTTATGTAAAGTATGTTCTGCCAAGGACCGGGAGGGAAGCACGGAAGATGCCCTCCACCAGCCCTGCAAATGCCGCGTGGTCCTTGGAAAAACTGATCAGCAGCTGGCAGGTCGTGAGGAACTATACAGGCTGAATGGACAGCCGGAAAATGGGCGGAAAAAAGAATCGGGCTGATAGCAATATAAGCCGCGTTTTTAAGCAGAAGTGGAACAGGAAAGGTTTTTGAAAGATGAAAGAATATGAGATGGTCCTGGAAATCCTGAATGAGTGTCCCAATAATCAGATGCGGGATATCTTCTTCGAAGAAGTTGAGACGGACGATCCGGAAGAATATATTAAAAAAAGGTATGCGGAAGATACCATGACCTATACCAAGGACGTCAAAGCAGACGGCACCATCATTTTTGACATTCAGACGTCAAAAATCCATCAGAAAGCAAGCTTCACGGAAATCTGAAGGAATACCCGGAAGAAAAAAAGCGGCACGAAGAACCTCTGCAGGCGATGTCAAGGATTAAGAAAAGCGAATCCGGCACACAGACAGAAAGAGCAGCATATGACGGATCCAGAGACAAAAGAAGCAGCCGGGGAAAATCCGGAGAAAAATAAAGAGACAAAAGAAATTCAGGCAGGTACGCATGCGGAAAAGGCGGAAGGCGGAACGGCGGTCCATCCTGCTCATAATCATGAGAATACCAGGCAGGTGATCAATCGCCTGGCCCGCGCAATCGGCCATCTGGAGTCGATCAAACGCATGGTGGAAGACGGAAGGGACTGCAGCGACGTCCTGATCCAGCTGGCAGCTGTAAAAGCTGCAATCAATAATACCGGCAAGATCATCCTTCACGATCACATCAATCACTGCATCGTCGATGCGATTGAGTCAGGAGATGCACAAGAACTGGAGGAACTGAATAAGGCAATTGACCAGTTCATAAAGTAAGAATACAGGTGACAGGGCGGTATACAAAAACAGGGCAGAAGGCTATGCGTCTGCTGACCGGCGGAAAAAAGGAGAAAATTAGTTATGGCAGAAAAGATAAACAAAGAAGAATTCAAGGCGGAGGAGAACGTCTACTCCAATATCAGCCATGTCATCGGCGTAGTCAGCGGAAAAGGCGGAGTCGGTAAATCCATGATGACGGCTTCTTTGGCGAATTCTCTGGCGCTTGCCGGAAAATCCGTGGGAATCCTGGATGCAGATATCACCGGACCGTCTATTCCCAAAATGTATGGTCTTCATGAACTGGCAGAGTCCGATGATAATGGAATCTATCCAAAAACAACAGACAATCAGATTGAAGTCATGTCCACAAACCTGGTCCTTCAGGATGAGGAACAGCCGGTAATCTGGAGAGGACCGGTTCTGGCAGGCGTTGTGAAGCAGTTCTGGACAGATGTAATCTGGGGTGACCTGGACTATCTTCTGGTCGATATGCCGCCGGGAACAGGCGACGTACCGCTGACTGTATTCCAGTCTCTGCCGGTTGAAGGCGTTGTGATCGTAACTTCACCGCAGGACCTTGTCAAAATGATCGTCAGTAAAGCTGTCAACATGGCGAAAATGATGGACATTCCGGTAATCGGCCTCATCGAGAACTACAGCTATATGCTCTGCCCGCACTGCGGCGAGAAGATTTATCCTTTCGGTCAGAGCCATATTGACGAAGCCGCAAAGGAAGCAGGAGTAAAAGTTCTGGCCAAGATCCCGACCCGTCCGGAATATGCCAGGGCAGCCGATGAAGGTGCCTTCGCCGCGGTTGCGAATCATGACCTGGACGACGCGGTTACTGAGATTCTTACCTTCCAGAAAAACTGAACCGGAGCTTTCGAATTTGGAGCCCAAGATAAAAAAAATAAAAATATCGGTAAGGCATCTGGTTGAGTTCCTGCTGCGGTCAGGAGATCTGGATGAAAGCGAGTCAGGCTTTGCGTCGCGACAGGCTATGCAGGCCGGGTCAAAGATCCACCGAAAGATCCAGAAATCCAGGGGAGGCCTTTATCAGGCAGAACTGCCCCTGAAATGGCAGGAGGACAGGGATACCTATTCTCTGACCGTAGAAGGACGCGCCGACGGTCTTTTCCTCGAGAAAGGCATTCCGGTGATTGAAGAAATCAAAGGCGTTTACCGGGACGTGACGAAAATGAAGGAACCGGTCCCGGTCCACCTTGCCCAGGCCAAATGCTACGCCGCCATCTACACCCTGCAGAACCAAAAAAAGGTCTGCAGGGTTCTTATGACTTATGCAGACCTGGATTCTGAAAAAATTCAGCAGTTCCGCTATAAGTATCCGGCGGAGCACTTAAGAGAATGGTTCCTGGGACTGCTTGAGGATTATGACCGCTGGGCAAGACTTCTTGCTTACTGGCAGGAGGCCCGCGACGGTTCTATAGAAAAACTGAACTTTCCATTCGACTACCGGCCGGGTCAGAAGGAGGCGGCGTCCTACGTATACCAGGCAATACTGGATAAAAAGCAGATCTTTCTCCAGGCACCGACCGGAATCGGCAAGACGATTTCAACGCTCTTTCCGGCAGTCAAAGCCATGGGAGCCGGACTGAGCGAAAAAATATTTTACCTGACTGCAAAAACGATCACGCGTACGGCAGCAGAGGATGCCTTTCGTGCCTTAAAGGAAAGCGGGCTGAAATTGCGTTCCTTAACCTTTACTGCCAAAGAGAAAGTCTGCATTCTGGACCGGCCGGCCTGCAATCCCAAGGACTGCCCCAGGGCAAAAGGTCATTTCGACCGGATCAACGACTGCCTTTACGATATGCTGGTCAGAGGAAGAGCATACAGCAGAGAGGAAATCCTGATCCAGGCTGAAAGCTGCCAGGTCTGTCCTTATCAGCTTCAGAAGGACCTTGCGGACTTTGCGGATGCCGTAATCTGCGATTACAATTATGTATTCGATCCGCAGGCAAGGCTGAGCGATTTCTTTGGAGAAGGAACGCGGAAGGGAAGCTATCTTTTCCTGATCGACGAAGCTCATAACCTGGCAGAACGGGCAAGGGAGATGTTCAGCGCGAGTCTTTTCCGTTCGGACGTTCTTGAAATGAGGAAAAGGACGGATAAGGAAAAGCACCCTGAGCTTTACAGGGCGCTGGACAGCCTGAACCGAAGTCTTCTTACAGAAGAGAAAAAAACCAAAGAGGAAGGCGGTTTCCGTCTTCTTGATGCCATCGATGCTCTGGCAGTCCCCATCCTGAATCTGTCTGAACAGATGGAAACCTTCCTGGAAGACAGGGAAAACGAGGACGACGAAGCCCTGAACTTCTATTTTCACCTTATCGAATTCATGCAGACGGCTGAGCTTATAGACCCGAACTACCGCATTTTCGAATCCATAGATGACAAGGGGCAGATGGAAGTAAGGCTTTTATGCGCGAATCCGGCGTCTAACCTGCAGCAGGTTCTGGACAAGGGACGGGCAGCAGTCTTTTTTTCCGCGACATTGATTCCCGTAAAATACTATGAAAGCATGCTGAGTACCCGGGATGACAGCTATGAGGTCTATATTCCCTCTCCCTTTGACCGGAAGAAACGGCTGCTCCTTGTCGGTACAGATGTAACAAGCCGCTACAGCATGCGCAGTCCGGACATCTACCGGCGCTATGCAGCATATATTCAAAAGATAACAAGCGCCAGACCCGGCAATTACATGGTTTTTTCACCATCCTACCGTTTTTCAGAAGAAATCCTCAACGCCTATGAGGACCTATATCCATATGATGAAGCAGAGATTCTGGTCCAGGAAGCCGGTATGAGAGAAGAAGAACGCGAAGCTTTTCTGGCTTCGTTCCAGGGAACGTCTTCCGAAGGAAGAGAACAGAAGGAGAGCAGCTTCGAAGCAGAGGAAAGAGAAAGCGGAAAAAACAGCAGCCTTGGAGAGAGCAGCGAAATAGGAAGAAGCAGCGGCACAGGAAGGGACAGAAAAACAAGGATCGGCTTCGTCATCATGGGCGGCATCTTTGCAGAAGGCATTGATCTTGCCGGCGACAGGCTGATCGGGGCAATCATCATAGGAACCGGATACCCCATGGTCACAAAAGAGCGTGAACTTCTGAAAAGCTGGTACCAGGAAAATGGCCGGAATGGTTTTTCCTATGCTTACAGCTTTCCCGGAATGAATAAGGTGCAGCAGAGTGCGGGAAGAGTCATCCGGACTTTTGAGGATACCGGCGTGATCGCCCTCCTGGACGGACGCTTCCGGGAAAACGCAATGCGAAGCCTGTTCCCAAAAGAGTGGGATGATGCCGTTCCCTGTACAAGCGGTACGGTACAGGGAATCGTAGAAAAATTCTGGAAGGCGCTGTTATGATTTGATCATTTAGAATAAAGTCAATGTTTGCGTACATTTTATAAAAAAAGCTTTCGCAGATTATCATATTTTCTTCTGCTGCCAAAAAAGACCGGCCGGAAAATCTGGAAATTTCTAAATTTGAAAAGTTGCACAGAATTATGTATTTGTTTTTGTACAGGAAGTTTGTTTCTAAATTGCGAATAAGCTGTTATAATTTTAACATAGTGTGACTTGCTTGTATGGTGGACACAAGTTGCAGACAGGATGAAAAACTTTTTTTAAAGCGGAGGAGTTAAAGTGAAATTACTTCATGTAAAGCAGGGCTATGAATGCATGGCTTGCCTGACCTGTACGCTGGCATGTTCCAAGGCATATTACAAGGAAGAGAATCCTGATAAATCAGCTATTCAGATCGAAGGCAAGCTGCGTGAGATGAACGCGGCACGTCCGACGGTCTGCGTACAGTGCGGAAGATGTGCAGAAGCCTGCCCCAATGGCGCGATCAAGCAGAACAAGCTTGGCGTCTATGTCGTAAACAAGAAGCTGTGCGATCGCTGCGGAGCGTGCGTGGAAGCCTGCCCCTATCAGGTCATGCTTCTTCCGGAAGGAGCACCTGCTGCTTCCAAATGCACTGCCTGCGGAATCTGTGTAAAAGCATGTCCGATTGATATGCTTGAGATCGTACAGGTAGAAGACGGAAAGTAAAAAACAACAGCATCCGGACAGGGAATCCTGACGTAATAAAGGAAGGATTCCCTGCTTCTTAGAAAACAAGGGAGCGGGGCTTCCTGCTTCTTAGAAAACAAGGGAGCGGGGCTTCCTGCTCCTTAGAAAACAAGGGAGTGGGATTGCCTGCTTTATGTTGAATTGAAAAATTCTGTGTTTCGTTATGCTGAAATTCATTTTCTGCTATGGTTTTTATTTAGAATTCAGTGTTGACACCATGGAATGATTTATGCTATGTTATAGCAGTTGACAGCAAGAAGAGTATCCACTCTCACCTTAGCACGGGCAAGTGACTTGGGTTAATAGGACGGATGAATGGCATTTTTTGTGATGTCTGTTATTTCATTCCGCAGCCGAGGTGGATAGTTTCTGACTATCCGCTTTTTTTGTGGCAACAGGGTCTCAGTGGATTGATATTCTTCAGCCCGGAAAAGTTCAGATATTGATGGAGGTGAATGGCAATTAACGATTTAATGATCAACGAGCAGATTCGTGACAGAGAAGTACGTCTGGTCGGTGAAGACGGAGAACAGTTAGGTATCATGTCTGCCAGAGAAGCATACATGAAAGCACAGGAAGCAGGTCTTGACCTGGTCAAGATCGCACCGCGGGCAAAGCCGCCTGTGTGCAAGATCGTCGATTATGGCAAGTTCAAATATGAACAGGCCAGAAGAGATAAGGCTGCAAAAAAGAAGCAGCATGTCGTCGAGATAAAAGAAGTCAGACTTTCCCCGAACATCGATACCAACGACCTGAATACGAAGAGCAATGCTGCGCGCAAGTTCATCACCAAAGGAGACAAGGTCAAGGTTACCCTGCGGTTCCGCGGAAGAGAAATGGCGCATATGGCCAATGGACGAGCGATCATGGATCAGTTTGCACAGACACTTGCAGATATCTCCGTTATTGAGAAGCCTGCCAAGGTCGAAGGCAGAAACATGATAATGGTTCTGGGTGAGAAAAAGAAGTAAAAAATTTAAGGAGGTATATTACCATGCCAAAGATGAAGACAAAAAGAGCTGCTGCTAAGCGTTTCAAAGTTTCCGGAACAGGAAAACTGGTAAGACATAAAGCTTTTGCAAGCCACATCCTTACTAAGAAGACTACCAAGAGAAAACGTAATCTGAGAAAGGCAGCCGTTCTGGATCAGACCTGCGTTAAGAACATGAAGAAAGTTCTGCCTTACATGTAAGACATCTTTCGCATAAGAATAACGCAATTGATAGACTTCATTAGCAGACAGACCCCCGGCTTAAAAAAGTATTCTGAACGGGGTATGAGAGGAGAAAAAAATGGCAAGAATCAAAGGTGGATTAAACGCCAAGAAGAAACATAACCGCGTACTGAAGATGGCAAAGGGCTATTATGGCGCCAGAAGCAAACAGTATCGCGTTGCAAAGCAGTCCGTAATGCGCGCAATGGCTTCCGCATATGAAGGCAGAAAGCAGAAGAAGAGACAGTATCGTCAGCTGTGGATTGCACGTATCAACGCTGCAGCAAGAATCAACGGACTGTCCTACAGCAAGTTCATGTATGGACTGAAGGCTGCAGGAATCGATCTGAACCGCAAGGTACTTGCTGATATGGCAGTAGCTGATAAAGAAGGATTTGCAAAACTGGCTGAAATCGCAAAAAGCAAGAATGCATAAGAGCTTTTGATGCAAAAACAGGAGCAGGCCCGAAAGGGCCTGCTCCTGTTTTTGCGTCGGGAAATAATTGATCAGTGATAGAGGGTCAGCAAATTTTCAAGTTTCGCTGCTGCGCTGCGAAGGAGCAGGTCCGCTATGGTAACTGCGGCCATGGATTCGACGACTACGACGGCCCTGGGTACGATTACGGGGTCGTGACGGCCCTTAATTACAAGTTCACAGTCCTGTCCGTTTTTATTGATGGTCTGCTGCGGAATGGAGATGGAGGGGGTAGGCTTTACTGCAGCACGGATCTGAATCTGGGAACCGTCGCTCATGCCGCCCAGCGTTCCACCGGAATGATTGGTCCTCTTTGCGGCTTTTCCATCCGCGTCGATATAAAAGCTGTCATTATTAGAAGAACCTCTGGCAGAGGAGACAAGGATTCCGTCTCCGATTTCCACGGATTTCACCGCCCCTATGGACATGATGGCTTTTGCGAGTTCGGCGTCCAGTTTATCGAAAACAGGTTCGCCAATTCCGGCTGGCAATCCTGATGCGATGCATTCGATGGAGCCCCCGCTGGAATCGCCGTCTGCCATACAGGAGTCCAGATATTTGGAGGCTTTTGAGGAAGAAGCAGGATCTGTCATATAGAGAGGATCCTGCAGGATGCTTTCAATAAGAGAAGCATCAGCTTGCTTTCCGTAAAGCGAGGGACCGGTTACAGGTCCGATGGATCTGGTATAGGCGGTAACCCGGATTCCAAATTGGGCAAGCAGAAGAGAAGCAACGGCTCCTGCCATGACGCGTGCAGCTGTTTCGCGGCCGGAAGAACGTCCGCCGCCCCGATAGTCACGGAATCCGTATTTCTGATCGAAACCGTAATCTGCGTGGCCGGGCCGGTAGGTATCCTTTATATTGCTGTAATCCTTTGAATGCTGATCCGCATTATAAACGACTATGGAAATCGGAGTACCGGTTGTTTTTCCCTCGAAAACGCCGGACAGAATCTGAACCGTATCTGATTCGGCGCGTTTGGTAGTATAGCGGTTCTGCCCCGGTTTTCTGCGGTCCAGATAGGGCTGGATCAGCTCTTCCGAAAGTTCCAGACCGGCCGGACATCCGTCGACAACGCACCCAACTGCTTTTCCATGGGACTCTCCCCAAGTCGTAACCCGGAATAACGTTCCGAAGGTAGAACCTGCCATTATCGCGTCCTCCAATTCTTATTCGGTGAGCCTTGCCTGACTTCTGACAGGCTAAGGGCAATGAGTAACTGCTATTACTGTTTTTAAAAAAAGGTCATGGCATGTCCATGCGGGCATGACATGACCTTTTTTATGTTAGTAAGCTTCATTGAAAAAATCAAGCAGGAATCACGTGGTTCTCACAGTCCTGGATCAGGCACCAGTTTACAATGCTGAGACCGAAGATCTGCAGGAGGAGATAGAGCAGTGCGCTGCCGCCGCTTGGATTGCCTTTGATGGTATCGACTCTGGTACCCATCTTATACATCCAGTAATAACCGTAGATGCCAAAGGTAATGAGGGTAAGGAAGAATGCAAGACCGCCGGACGTAGCATTGGTATCTCCGGAAAGTTCATTTATTTCGTTTGTCAGACAGATTTCCCAATAGATGCCATAAATACCGAAGCTGATAATGCTGAACAGAATACAGAGGGCAATGCTGCGGTGCTTGCCGGACAGATAGCCGTAGTTATTGTAGTTCTGCCCATACTGCCGGGAATAATTCTGCTGCCAGTTCTGAGCGTTTTGGTCCCATCCCTGCTGAGCGTTTTGGTCCCATCCCTGCTGAGCGTTTTGGTTCCATCCCTGCTGAGCGTTTTGGTCCCATCCCTGCTGAGCGTTTTGGTTCCATCCCTGCTGAGCGTTTTGGTCCCATC